>CALHMG010000310.1 GCA_938034705.1 uncultured Gammaproteobacteria bacterium | reverse complement strand
GTGAGGTCTGTGACGTTGCCGATTTCACGCCCGATCGCGGCAGGCTTGATCATATGCTCGACGGCCGCCTCGACCGCCTGCAGGCAGTTGTAGCTGAAAGCTTCGCCCCAGCCGATGACGCCGGTATCGGTTTCAACCTTGATCAGGAGTGTGGACAGCGAGTTCCAGTTGTCCTGCTGGCCAAATGCCGCAGGCGCGGCACCGAAGTCGATCGGGATGCTCAGAGCGGTGGTTTGTATATTCGCAATTTTCACAGCTGTCTCCGCGCGACCTTGTCACGCATCTCGTTGGTTGGGTGGTTCCGGGTCAGCGCTGTCACCCGGGCCAAGCGCGCGTTGCATCAAAACTGAATCAACCCAGCGGCCGTGCTTGAACCCGACCGACGACAGCGTTCCGGCATGTTCAAACCCCATCGCTTTATGCAGGCCAATCGACGCGTGGTTTTCACGATCGCCGATCACGGCAATCATCTGACGATAGCCCCGGACCTCGCACTCCTCGATCAGTGTGCCGAGCAGGAGCCTGCCAAGACCACCACCGAGCGCATCTGGCGACACATACACGGTGTTTTCAACACTGAAGCGATACGCAGGACGACTGCGATAGCTGGCCGCGTAGCTGTACCCGACGACGTCATCGGTTCCCGATACCGCCACAAGCCACGGGTAGCCGGCGGCGCGAACGCTCTTAAACCGGCGCGTCATTTCCTCAAGATCCGGTACGGTCTCCTCAAAAGACGCCAGCCCGTGCTCCACGTGGTAGCCATAGATTGCGGTGATGGCCGGCAAATCGGCCATCGTCGCGACGCGTACCTCACCCCTCACAGACACTCTCCTGGCAGCAAACCCGAAAACCGCCAGTTTACTGTGCAAATCGGGTCGTTTTGGGAAATTGAGCCCTCGGCAACAGTTGCCTTGGCAACTATATTCTGGATAATGGTGTCCTAAGCAACTAATGCCCTGGCGTCAGACGCCAGATCACCCCGAAACGAGAAATCAAGCGATGGCTGAAGAAGATCTCGAACGCAATTTTGGATTCCTTATCGCCGATGTCGGTCGACTGCTCAAGACCGACTACGATCGGCGCGTGCACGAAAGCGGCCTGACACGTTCGCAATGGTGGGTCCTGACTCATCTGTTTCGACGTGATGGTGTCACCCAGGCTGAACTCGCGGACGCGCTGGAGATCGAACGCCCTGCCCTGGGTAGATTACTCGATCGACTCGAAAGCAGCGGGTGGGTGACGCGGGAAGTTGACGCCAATGATCGGCGCGCGAAGCTTGTGTATCTCACGGACGAGGTTCAACCCATTATGAGCGATATGCGTGAGATCGCAGCTGATGTTCGCCGTGACGCAACCGAAGGACTCGCCGCCCGGGACGTAGAGAAACTTGTAGATCTGTTGATTGCCATTAAAGCCAACGTCAATCGACGACTCTCCGCCACCGACGAAGACACAGACGCCGAACAGGTGGTTCGTTCGGCAACGGGTAGCTAGCGGCCGCGCTCTGTGCTGCCTGATTCAAAACATCCGATTCCTGAAATTATTATAAAGACTGACCTATTCGTTCAATGACCGACTCCGCCCCAACTGTAAAACGTGAACCCAAGCTGGTGCCTGCCGACGAAGCACCCGTAAAGCGCATCGAACCCGATGCCAGGACCGCTGACGATACCGACACCGAAAAGCCGGCCAGTACTCCCGACACATCCGAAACAGAATCTCCCAAAGGCGAGATTGCAGTAGCCTCTGAAGAAGAAGCCAAGCCAAAGCGGAAAATTGGCCGAACGCTGACTCGTTTCGTACTGCTGCTGGTGATTCCGCTGATCGCGATTGCGGCCGGCGTCTGGTTTTATGTTCACGGTGGGCGCTACATCAAAACCGAAAACGCCTACGTTAAAACCAACATCATCGCCGTCAGTGCCGATATCGAAGGTCGCGTTGTCGAAGTAATGGCCAGAGACAACGAGCCCGTTGCCAGTGGCGCGGTGCTGTTTCGCCTTGACGACGCCCCTTATCGGCTCGCCGTCACCGAAGCTGAAGCCGAGATGCAGGTCGTGGAAAGCGACGTTGAATCCATCAGAGCCAACTACCGTGAGGCGCTGAACGAGGAACGGGAGCACCAGTCACGAATCAAGTTCCTGGAGCGCGAACATCAGCGTCAGAAGCGCCTGCGGGATCGCGGCATCGGTACCGAGCAGGCCTACGATCGTGCCCGGACCGAGCTGGAGATCGCGCGAGATCAGATAGACGTGATTCGGGAGCGTTCCGCGCGCGTTCTGGCGACTCTGGGTGGCAAGGCCGACATGCCGGCACAGGAGCATCCTAAATACGCAAGATCAATCGCGGCTCGCGAGGTCGCGATGGATCGACTTAAACGAACCATAGTCCGCGCGCCAACGGCCGGAATTGTCAGCAACATGAAACTGCAGCCAGGTGAGTGGGTTAACGACGGACAGCCTGTGTTTTCGCTGTTGCAGTCCGACTCTCTTTGGATCGAAGCCAATCTTAAAGAAACGCAGCTGACGCACATCACCGAAAACCAGGAAGTGTCGTTTGTGGTCGACGCCTACCCCGACTACAACTTCAAGGCCCGGGTTGCGCATATTGCACCTGCCACCGGAGCCGAGTTTTCACTCCTGCCTCCACAAAATGCGACCGGCAACTGGGTGAAGGTGGTTCAACGCGTACCGGTGACGCTGGAAATCGTTCCGGATGAGCAGTCGCCCACGCTTCGAGCCGGCATGACGGCGACGGTATCCATAGACACCAAACGCAATCGCGACCTACCGGGCGTTGTGCAGGAGTTTGCGCGCGGCCTGAATCTGCCGGAGTCCGTTCTGCAGTATCTTGGCATGGGTCGACAGAACGACTCGAACAGCTAATCAAAGCGCTCGTACCTCTCTCACCACCGCGCAAACGCAAGGTCCGTGAGAGCGGGTGCGGCGTATTTGATCTTGATGTCACCCACCCGTGAGAATAAAAGCACCTCGATCTGTCGATCGATTCGTTTTAATGTGTCCAACAGCGCCCAACCTGGACTACTGGAGTAACCGTGGCTACAACTAACCTGCTCGTGTCTGAAAAGCTGACCCGCCTTGGAACAGAAACCGCGTTCGAAGTTCTCGCACGCGCTGATGCGCTCTCCCGCGAAGGCAAGGACATCATCAATCTTGGTATTGGACAGCCTGACTTCAAGACGCCCGGGCATGTCGTAGAGGCTGCCATCAAGGCCATGCACGATGGCCACCATGGCTACACCCCTGCCCCCGGCATTCTTGAACTGCGCGAAGCGGTGGCGGCCGATATCTACGCCAGGCGAAACGCCGTTGTCAGTCCGGATAACATCCTTATCGTTCCCGGTGGCAAGCCAACGATGTTTTTCTCGATTCTGATGTTTGGCGAACCGGGGCGCGAGATCATGTATCCGAATCCGGGATTTCCGATTTACGAATCGATGATTAATTTCACAGGCGCGAAAGCCGTGCCTATTCCCCTTGTTGAGGAAAAGGACTTTTCGTTCGACGCCGATGACGTGCTGTCGAAAATCACACCGGCGACCAGTCTTATCATTCTCAACTCTCCGGCGAACCCGACCGGCGGCGCGGTGCCAGCGCAGGAGATCGACAAGCTGGTCGCGGGTCTGGCCGAGCATCCACACGTCACGATCATGAGCGACGAGATCTACTCTCGCCTGTGTTACGACGACGCGCCCCATGTCACGCTGCTCGGGCGTCCCGAGATTGCGGATCGCCTGATTGTGCTCGACGGATGGAGCAAGACCTATGCAATGACAGGATGGCGTCTGGGTTACAGCGTATGGCCTGCTTCGCTGATAGAGATGGCGACGCGTCTTTGCGTGAACAATCATTCCTGCGTCAACGCGCCGACCCAGTTTGCCGGCATGGCGGCTCTTGAGGGTCCTCAGGACTGCGTTGACGAGATGCTCGCGGCGTTCAACGAACGCAAGCAGGTCATCGTCGACGGTCTCAACGCCCTGCCCGGCGTTAGCTGCAGAAAGCCCGGTGGAGCGTTCTATGCGTTCCCTAACATCAAGAACACCGGGATGGACGCGCGCACACTGCAAAACCGACTGCTTGAAGAAGTTGGCATCGCGACCGTGGCCGGCACGAGTTTTGGATCTTATGGCGAGGGCTACATACGCTTTTCGTACGCCAACAGTACCGAAAACATCAAACGCGCACTGGAACGGATGGATCATTTTCTCGCAGAACAATCCACCTGAATCCCGCCCGGGTTGACCAGGCTCGGGAGCGGATCGTGCGGGTTGTGGGTATCGCCGTCAGCTGCGGCGAAACAGGCTCCACGATTTGATCCCCTTGTCAGGGAAACGCCGCGCGCCGCGCACGTAGCGCTGGAAGTCACCTGGTGTGACCTCCCAATCGTCATAACGGCTCTCTATTTCGATTCCGTTGATACTGTCGTCACTGTCGTCGAAAACAAAAACGGCACCGGAGTCGTCCCACATGAACAACACCTTGTGGGATGCCCGGCGAGTTCGTGGCGGTGAGTTGGCAACGGTGCGTTCGTCAGCGTCTATATCGACAGCGTCATCATCCTCCGCAAGCGCGTGCGCGCAGGCCACAATTTTGGCCGACCATTGAGGAGGAAGTTCACGCATGAGCTTGCGCAAGTTCAGGGATGAACCATTGCTTTCGGCAACCCCGTCCGCGGCAAGTCGCACGCTTTCACGGTGTTTTGCGCCGGGTTCGCTGCTCGCTTGTGCGGCGTCGTTGCCGGTTCGCGTCGCAGCCACAGGCGGTTTTCTTTCACGCCCGTTGGTATTGGCACGAAGGCTGTCCAGCAGTCGATCAACCCGCGCCAGCGGGGCCATGACGCTGTCCGAGGCACCTTCGTCGTGACCGTTTAACGTGTTCGTGTCGTCACTACTCGCCGGTGCGACCGACTGTGATTGTCCTGATTGCGGAAATCCCCGTGAGTAATCGTGGACCAGGTCTGCTGCCGTATTCGGCTGTGTCGACCGCGGAGAATGACGATCGGCGTCTGACGAATCAGATCCGGAAGTCACCGGCACCGGGTCTGCGGCCGGCTGAAGGGTCTCGACAGTCTTGTCCTCGGGCGTTTCGGCTTCGATCTCGCTCGAAACTCCCAGTCCGGACTGCACGCGCCGAAGCGCGTCAGACAACGCGTCAGGCACAGAATTTCTCGAAGAAGGCATCTCGTGTCGCTTGAGTCTTGATACACGTCGTTGAACCGACGTTTATAGTTTTTGTGGCTGACGCATTTTAACGCGTGTGGGGTCGACGACCACCCTGACTTTCACGTTTTGATTGCGCGCATCAAGAAAGAGACACACCTTCTGACTTTTGAAGGATTTAGTCCCATCTATGGCGTCTCGTCCGTGAGCCACTTGTGAATGAAGGCCGCCAGCCGATCGTTGTTTTTATCCATCATCATCATATGGGTGTTTCCGGGCGCGTCGATATCAGAGGTTTCTACTACTTCACTGACCGCGCCCACAGCGCGAAGTTTTTCGTGGTGCGCATAGGCCGCCTCATACAAATGGACGGAAGTCCCGTTTATCTGCATGTGATCACCGAGCAGTGACAGCCACCTGATGTTCGCGGCATCGGCCGTAACCGTATCCGGAAAGCCGGACGCTTCGATCGCAACGACGGCATTAAAAAGTTCCGGCCTGCGACTGGCAACGGTGTTTGCGATGCCTCCTCCCTGACTGTGGCAGACGACGTTGGCGGCCCCATGTCTTCGAACAATGCTTTCAAGCGCCGCCTCAAGTGCATCACAGGCAGCCGATGTCGTCGATGTCCAACGCGGTACATTCTGCATGGTCATTGTCGCGATCGCCTCGTGCGGGAACTGGCAGTTCGGAAGCGGCGAGCGTGAATCGTAGTCGTCGGGAGTTCCAATCCGAAACAGACTCCACGCTTCGCGCTCGCTTCGAATGATCGGCTTGTCGCTCCATTCGTGTCCAACCACGGCATTGAATCCCGCCCGTCCTCGTTCAACGTTGTCGATGACGTAGGTGTTGTGTCCCATCGAGACAAAGTGCTGCAGCCAGCCGTGACGACCGTCCGGGGTGGTATCCCAGGTTACCCCGCATAGCCCTCCTCCGTGGACGAGCACCAGTGGCGCATCGCTTTGAGTCCGCAGCGGCAGAAAGAACTGAACCCACGCCTGCTCGACATGAAATGCACCGTTGGGGTCATAGTCGAAAGAAACGTCCGGTGTAAACCAGATGGTCCGGGTGCTTTCACCTTCAACGTCTACGCGCTTTCCCCCAACGTGAAAGCTTCCAAAATCCGCAAGTTGCATCGCGCCAGCCAGTCCTTGATGAGACAGAGTCTGTTGACATCTTGGACTCAAGGTCCCGTCTCATTCAACCGCGCGGTCCGCTGGTCGTCGCGAGCGGCAAGAGCCTGTCAGTGTTGATCGAAACCGCCTTCGGTGGCTTGGCAGCGGCACGCACCAGGGCAATCTGGAATCGAGTTGTTAAACTCGTCGGCATGAAAAAAGCACTTGTCGCCGGTGACACCGGCATAATTGGACGCCATCTGGTTAGCCATCTGCAGTCGCTTGAGTCGCAATGGAACGTTGTTGGGCTGTCGCGTCGTGACGCGGATTCTTCAATGACGCATAACCACGTGAGCGCAGATCTTCTTGATCGGGATTCACTTCGCGCCGCGCTGCGAGATCACGCCGATATCACTCACATTTTTTACGTTGGCCGATCGCCGCAGGATACCGCCCAGGCCGAGGCCGATATCAACGGCGCAATGTTCTCGAATGTGGTGGAGACTGCCAATGAGCCGGCGTTAGAGCACGTGCATCTCATGCAGGGCATGAAATGGTACGGCTCACATCTCGGACAGTGGCGAACGCCTGCGCGAGAAAACGATCCACGCCATATTCCTCCAAACATGTACTACACGCAGCAGGACTGGTTAGACGCCTGGGCTGCGTCGCGCAGCGTCAGCTGGTCAGCGCTGCGACCGCATCAGGTTTGCGGCGTTTCCGACCAGTATCCGCACAACGCCATGGGCGTCATCGCGGTCTATGGAGCGCTGTCTGCAGAGATCGGATTGCCGCTTCGCTTCCCGGGCTCCCATGAGTGTTTTAATTCGGTATCGATGGTCACCGACGCGTCGCTGCTGGCGAGGGCCATGACCTGGTGCGCGACCACCGCCGCCTGCGAGTCAACACCGGTCAACATCTCCAATGGCGACTACTTTCGGTGGGCCAACGTCTGGCCACTGTTTGCTGACTTTTTCCAGCTGGCGGACGGTGGCGTCAAGCAGCTGTCCCTTGCGGATTTCATGCAGGACAAAGCATCCGTGTGGGCCAGCATGGCCGATCGGCATGGACTTCGGACTCCGGACATGGACAATCTCGTTAACTGGCAGTACGGCGACTTCACGTTCAACGCCGGCTGGGACGATATGGCATCGACGACGCTGCTCCGGCAGCTCGGGTTTAACGAATATCTCGACACCGAAGAAATGTTCACAGGTCTGCTGCAGCAGTACCGCGACGAACGCATCATTCCCTGACCCGGGTTGGGTCTTTTCCTGAAGATTCGGAGACTGAACGAGCATGACAGCGCACGTAGATTATTATTTCGGCCTGACCTCGCCCTGGAGCTATCTCGGCCACAATCGGCTTCGCGATATTGCCGAGCGTACTGGCGCGACGGTCACGCCCCTTGAGGTATCGTTCAGAGAAACGATATTCGGCAAAACCGGCGGTGTGCCGGTACACAAGCGCGCGCCCCAGCGACAGGCCTATCGGCTTCAGGAACTGGAGCGCTGGCGTGATCATCTGGGTATTGAACTGAACGTGCACCCGAAGCACTGGCCGAACGATGAGACGGTTCCCGCAAACATGGTCGTTGTGCTGCGCGAAACGGGCGGCGACGCCCTCGGGTTCGCAGGCAACGTGATGCGCGCCGTCTGGGCCGAGAATCGGGACATCGCCGATCCATCTACGATCGCGGAGATCGCGACAGACTCCGGACTGGACGCCAAGGCCGTGATGCACGAGGCCGAGGACCCAAAATGGGCGAGCCTCAGAATGAAGCAGACGGACGACGCCGTGGAGCGCGGACTGTTCGGCGCTCCGTCCTACTGCATCGAGGACCAGGTCTACTGGGGTCAGGACAGGCTCGACTTTGTTGAGCGACACCTGTCGCGGCTCGGTTCCGAAAACTGATCCTGGAGATACTGGCCCGTGAGCAAGCTGCTTCCTGAAGAAATCGAGCAATACCGTAGCGACGGCTACGTCATACCCGAGTTTCGCCTCTCGGAGGATCGCATCAGTGCGCTTCGGGCAACGATGGATGAACTCATCGACAAAAACCCCGGGGTCCGCCCGGAACAGCTGGTCAATGCACATATTGAACAACCCACCGCAGAGGGTGTGCGCGGCTGCGGTGATTTTCTCGATCTCGCGCGGGACCCCGACATCCTCGATCTCGTTGAGGGTGCCCTCGGGCCCGACATCATTCTCTGGGGCTGCCACCTCTTCTGTAAACCAGCAGGCGACGGCATGGAGGTGCCCTGGCATCAGGATGGCGAGTACTGGCCGATTCGACCACTTGCTACCTGCACGGTCTGGATCGCGCTGGACGACAGCGTGACGGAAAACGGTTGTCTGCGTGTGATCCCCGGTTCCCACACCGAGCGTCGAGTCTACGATCACGACAACGACGGTCGAGACAATCTGGTACTCAATTACCGAGTGACCGACGATCAACTCGATGAAGCCAATATGGTTGATCTGGAACTCGAGGCGGGTCAGATGTCACTGCATGATGTCTATATGATCCATGGATCCAATCCCAATCGTTCCAACAGACGCCGGGCAGGTCTCGCGCTGCGCTACATGCCTGGAACGTCGGTCTTTGAAAGGTCCACGATTACACCCGGCGACGACGCGGGCTTTGTAGTTGACTTCTCTCGCCGTCCGCTGTGGTTGATGCGAGGATCGGATCAGACGGGATCCAACGACTTCGACGTTGGCCACAGCTGAACCCGTTTAATACGCCGGTATGCCCCGAGAACGGCAGCGTGCTCCTGAAGCACGGATTGGCGCTTGACGTCACACGCCCTGGGCGTCAGCATTCGCGGTGTTTCTGGGGGAGCTTCCCGGCTGAGATTTCGCCAAATACAGGCGATGACCCCAAGAACCTGATCCAGATAATGCTGGCGCAGGGAAGAAGCCCAAAGCCGCAAGCTTTGGCAGTGTCGACCCCACGCCGTATTCCCTGAATCACTTTACAGATCGGACAAACTTTCGAAGCGCGATCGCGCGCAAACTCGAACAGCAACCGGTTTCTTCAAGAACTACGGTGACACATGGTGATTCGCTTGACACAGATTACGACGAAAAGACAACTCCAACCCGGCCAAAGCGTCGGGCCTGCCAGATCCGCCCGCGCGGCTCTGCGCGCCATCGCGTGTACGGCAGCGATGCTCGTTTCGCTGACAACGGCGCACACCGCGTATGGCGCTGACAAACTTACCGTCATGCTGGACTGGTTCGTCAACCCGGATCACGCGACTCTGGTGATCGCCAAGGAGCTGGGTTTTTTCAGCGAAGCCGGTCTTGAAGTCGAACTCATCGAGCCTGCCGACCCGAATGACCCACCCAAGCTGGTTGCAGCGGGCAAAGCCGACCTTGCGGTTTCATACCAGCCACAGCTTCACCTCCAGGCGGCACAGGGGCTGCCTCTGACGAGGGTCGCGACGCTGGTGGCGACACCCCTGACCACTTTGCTGGTTCTTGAAGACGGGCCCATCAAGGAAATCGCTGATCTGAAAGGCGGCAAGGTAGGTTTTTCGGTTGGCGGTTTCGAGGATGCGCTGCTCGGTGCCATGCTTGAGAAGCACGGCCTGTCTCTGACAGATGTTGAACTGGTCAACGTCAATTTCTCACTGAGTCCCTCACTGATCTCCAAACAGGTTGACGCCGTGATCGGCGCCTATCGAAACTTTGAGCTCAACCAGATGGATATTGTGGGTCATCCGGGCAAGGCATTTTATGTCGAAGAGGAAGGTGTTCCGGCTTACGACGAGCTGATTGTGGTTGCGAATCGCGAAAATGCGTCCAACCCGGCGGTTGCAAAGTTTGTGCAGGTGCTTGAACGCGCAGTGCAGTTTGTTATCAATCATCCCGATGAATCGTGGAACGTGTTCAAGACCTACAAAAAAGAACTCGATGACGAACTCAACAAACGAGCCTGGCGGGACACGTTACCGCGCTTTGCGCTCAGGCCCGCCGCGCTCGACGTGGCACGCTACGAGCGTTTTGCGAAATTCATTGTCAGCAGTGAACTCGCCAAGAGCATGCCGCCGCTGGATACCTACACCACTACGGTTGCGTCACCGGAGTAGGCTTCGCGTCACGAACGCAATCGCAGCAGTCAGGCTGATTGAAGCACACCGACCGGGTCCAAACAGGCCCGGTCTTTTTCATGCCGTTTCATGCCGACCGGACGATGATCCTGAGCGCATGAGCGACCGCGATTCTAGCTACGCGCAATCAACACCAGACCCGCGGCGACCAGCGCCATGCCCGCAAGCAGCCACACCGTGATGTCGTCACCGAGCAGCCACCAGCTCAACATAACGCCGGCTATCGGCGACACGAAGTTAAAGCTCATCATCACGGTCGGTTGATAACGCTTCATCAGCCAGAAAGACGCGGTAAATCCGATCCCGGCGACTACCACTCCTTGATACACGAGGCCGGCAATCGGTTTCCATCCAATCTGGTCGACATTGACAGTCTCGAACGCGAAACCAAGTGCCGCGAACACGGGAAGTGAAACCACCATTTGCCAGACTGCGAGTTTCATCGGCGTGATGGACGAAAGCGCATTTGCGCTCATCACCAGTCGCCCGCCAAGAATTGCTGCGCTGATGACACAGACCAGATTGCCGAACCCGGTCAACGAGGCTTCGATTTTGCCGGTGCCCAGCAAAAGCACCGTCACCGCGCCAGCAAACGCCAGAGTCAGACCCGCAACCTTTGTCGGTGTTAATCGCGACCCGGCGAGAAGCCAGTGAGCAAACATTGCCGCAAACAGCGGGTTGGTTGCGATCAGGACCGAAGACATCGATCCCGTGCTGAGGTCGATGCCGATGTTCATCGTTGCAATCTGCAGCGTAAACAGCGCCCCGACATAGGCGATAGGACGCCATTCAGACGTGCTCGGCCACAGCCTTTCACGCGTAAAGTGGGCAAATATCGCGATACAGACAATACCAAGCACAAATCGGACAAATGCACTCCACATCGGTCCGAGCATTTCGAGCCCGAACTTGGCGCCGACGGTGTTGCCACCCCAGAGCATGTGCACGCAAATCGCAAGGATCGCGGCGCGTAGTGGAATCGAATAGCTCACGCTCGGAAGAACCTCGGTTACGTTTCATTTGCGAGGTGTCGCTACCCCAAACTTGTGCCGCCTGCTGCGCGTTGCCTATTATCGTTTATCGCTCGGCACTTAACCAGAAGCAGTCTATTGAATAATTCAGTTCGGATCGCAGTCGACATCGGCGGCACATTCACCGATATCCAGATTCTCGTCGAGGACACGGGTCAGAGTTTCGCGCATAAAACGCCGACGACGCCTGAAGACCCCTCGGTGGGCTTGCTCAAAGGCATAAGGGAAGCCAGCGAGCTCTTTAGTTTTGACATCGCCGACGTGTCCGCCCTGATGCATGGCACCACGATCGCAACCAACGCCGTTCTGCAGCGTCGATTCCCCAAAGCTGCTTTGTTGACGACAAAGGGATTTGAAGACGTACTGGAAATTGGCCGGCACGTACGCAAGGAAGTCTACAGCCAGATTGGTGAAGAGCGCCTGGTGATGGTACCGCGTCGGTATCGCTTTGGAGTAACGGAGCGCATCAACGTCGCTGGTGAAGTCGAGACCGCACTCGATGAGCAGGCTGCTCGCGAAACGATCGAACAGATCAGGAACGAAGATATTTCCGTGATCGCGGTGTGCCTTCTGCACAGCTTCACGAACCCGGCCCACGAAAACCGGCTCGAGGAACTGATCAATGAACAGATCCCGAACGCGTACGTGTCCATTTCCAGCAGAACGAGCCCCCAGGCGCGTGAATTTGAGAGAACCTCGACGACGTGTCTTAACGCTCTCCTGATGCCTGTTGTCAGGGACTACCTGGATCGACTCGACGCGAGGATGAACGAAGCCGGCTTCAGAGCACCGGTTTTTCTTGTTCAGTCCAACGGCGGTGTCACTACGCCCGACATCGCTCGAGAGCAACCGGTCAGACTGGTTCTGTCCGGCCCCAGCGGAGGCGCCAAGGCCGCGGAGACGCTGAGCCGCCAGCTCGATGAGCCGAATCTGGTCGCAGTAGACATGGGCGGCACAAGCTTTGACGTTTCTGTTGTCGAAAACGGCGCGACGCGACTGCGATCTGAAGGCGAAATCGACGGCGCTCCTGTCAGACTTCCGATGCTGGAGATTCGCACGATTGGCTCGGGCGGCGGCTCCATGGCATCCGCTGACAGCACCGGGCGGCTGACCGTAGGCCCTCAAAGCGCCGGCGCGGTACCCGGACCCGTCGCCTACCTGCGCGGCGGAACCGAACCCACCGTGACCGATGCCAACCTTGCGCTCGGGCGGATTGATCCGGAGTATTTTCTCGGTGGAGCGATGCCGCTCGATGCCGATGCGTCGGCACGAGCGGTTGCTGATCGCATTGCGTCACCTCTCGGCCTGACCCCCGAAAGCGCAGCTGACGGCATCGTGCGCATTGCCATAAGCGACATGGCTGAAGCCATTCGACTCTCCCTGTTTGAGAAAGGACTCGACCCTGCTGACTTCGCACTGATTTCTTTTGGCGGAGCCGGCGGACTGCACACGGCACTGGTCGCGGAAGAGCTCGGTGCAAGCCGGGTGCTGTTTCCGCGCTCCTCCGGCACGCTCAGTGCCTGGGGCATGCTGTTTGCCGATATCGTGCAGGATGTTGTCCGGTCCCGGCTGACTCCTGCGAATCATGAGGGCGCATCGACGCTCAAACCCCTGCTGGCCGACCTCATTGCGCAAGGCGCCGGGCTTCTTGAACGAAGCGGTGTCGATGCAGCGAGCCGTCACTACGAACTCGCCTTTGACATGCGCTATCCAGGCCAGGGTTATGAGCTGGGCGTCGAAGCGCCTGACGCGGACCTTGACGACAGCACCATGACCCGGGTTGTCGAACGTTTTCATCAGCAGCACAAAGTCCTTTTTGCGCACAATGAAGTTGATGTCACACCAGACATTATTTCCATTCGACTGCGCGCCATCGGCAGGCTTGAAAAACCGGATGACGTCGTGTTCAAACCGGAGCCGGGTGAAGCCACAAAAAGCAATCGGCGCATCTACATCGGTGCAGGCTGGCATGATGTTGCCGTCCACGAACGCGATCGCATTGGCGTAGGCGACATAGTCAACGGCCCGGCGATCATCGAAGAATCACACAGCACTATTGTGCTGCCACCGAACTGGACTGCCCGCGTGCACCCCACCGGTGTCATCGCCGCCGACCGAGAAACAGGATAAGTAATGACCCTCGACCCGATACAGATCGAAATTATTCGCAACGCCCTGGTCGCCGCGGCTGAAGAGATGAGCATCACGGTGTGGCGAACCAGCAGGTCGTCAATCGTCCGGGAGAACCTCGACTACTCAACTGCCGTGTTCGACGCAGACGGTCAGAGTACGGCGCAGTCGGCTCGCATGCCGGTGCACCTGAACTCCATGGCGAGCTGTCTTGAGGACATCCTCGCCCACCACATTCCGGTCGAAGACTGGCAGGACGGCGATATCATCATAACGAACGACCCCTACTCCGGCGGGCAGCACCTGCCCGATGTCATGACGTTCATGCCGGTATATCTCGGTGAAGAGCGCATCGCCATCGCCGGGATTCTGGTACACCACCTCGACGTAGGGGGCGGTGCGCCCGGCAGCTTCGACCCGAACGCTACGGAAATATTTCAGGAAGGGTTTCGGATACCGCCTCTGCATCTGCAGCGCGGCGGTGTCTTTAATAAAGAAGTAGAAATGCTCTTCCTTCGCAACACGCGCGAACCTGAAAAGGTCGGCGGGGATTTTCTGTCCCAGATCGCGTCCCTTGAAATAGGTGCAGCCAATCTGCGACGCGTGGCCAAACGCTACGGCGCGGCGACGCTGCGAGAAGCAAGCAAGCAGATTCAGGCTCAGTCCGAAGGCGCCATGCGTGCCGCCATTGCTTCGATACCGGACGGCCGTTATGAATTTGAGGACTTTGTCGACAACGACGGGATAACTGAAACACCGATTCGGATTCACGTCACGCTGGTCGTGACTGGCGACACGATGGAGGTGGATCTTGGCGAGTCCGCCGAACAGGCCGCAGGCCCGGTGAACTGCACCAGGAACATGACCAACTCTGCTGTCTTTTGCGGCATCATGATGGCGATAGACGACCATATTCCTGCCAACGCCGGCTGCTACCGTCCGATCACGATCAAATCTACACCCGGCACGGTTGTCGACGCGCAGTCACCGGCGCCGGTCGCGAATCGCATGGCGGTGGGACACCGGGTCGTCAATACAACCATGGGCGCGATGGCCCAGGCACTACCGGGTCGCGTCGCCGCCGCCTACTATGGTGTGAGCTTCGTCTACGCGATTGGTTTTGAACACGACGACGGCAGCCGCCAGGTGTACTTCGATATCGAGTGCGGCGGCTGGGGCGCACACCCGACCGCTGACGGAGCCAGCGGATTTTCCTGCGGTTTTCACAACATCTCCAACGGCCCCGTCGAGATGATCGAGATTGACTACCCGGTGACGTTCACAGAATACGCGTTCGCCAACAATACCGGCGGACGTGGTCGTAAAAGAGGTGGGCTTGGACTTTCACGTGCGTTTCGAATCGATTCGCCCAAAGCCACATTTACGGCAAACCTCGACCGATTTTCCAATCCCCCTTACGGGCTTGATGGTGGAGAACGTGGCGGACCCGCATCACTCTCAATTACTCGCGCGGACGGCAGCGTTGAAGAACTCAAAGCCAAAGTTCGCAGTCTGCCGGTAAAGAGCGGAGACATCGTTCGGCTTCAGACCGCCGGCGGTGGTGGCTACGGCAATCCGAGTGAACGTACGACGGAAGATCGAGAGGCAGATCTGCTCGATGGCTACGTCACCGAGGCGCGGTCATGACGACGACCTCCGACTTGGACTACGCCGTTGCCACCTTTGAAGGCGATGGCCTCATACCGAACAACCCTGACTGTGGCGCCGTGCACTATCGCGGCGTCGTCGAGATCACAGGTTCCGACCCTGCCCTCGCCTTCGAAGATCTGTTTGACACCAATGGCTGGCCGAGCGCGTGGCGAAACGGCATCTTTTCGCATCATCATTTCCACACCAGCGCCCACGAAGTGCTCGGGATATACAGCGGTCGGGCGACGGTACTGCTCGGTGGTGAAAACGGTCAGCTCTTTGAACTGAATGCAGGCGACGTCGTCATTGTCCCTGCGGGCGTGGGCCACAAAAAAGTGCACTGCGATGGCAACCTGGGTGTCGTTGCAGGCTATGCCAACGGCGACGCGGCAGACATGTGTAAGCCTGATTCCAGGCTGTACGAGAGCCGCTGCGCCGTGGTCAAGGCGGTGCGCGCACCCTCTCATGATCCAGTCTGTGGAAAAGATGGGCCCGTAACCGCCCACTGGTAGTCACGTTCAACGCGGTACATGGCGTCAGATAATCATCCGAGATAGTCATCGACACCCGATCGGGTGCGCCGCCGGTGTTTGAGGGCTAAACTGACACCTCGCCCCTGTATGTTGACCGTAACGCCCAAACGAGGAACAACACCATGAGCACTACAGTTTCTGACATGACCAACGCTGTTGACGGCAACATCTCGCGCCTGCCCGTTGCCGAAGCCGAACGCGCTCTTCGCGTCCAGCTCGCGGCCGCGTATCGAATGGTTGATCACTTTGGCTGGACCGAACTCATTTACGGTCATCTCACCGCTCGGGTTCCCGGACCGGATCATCACTTTCTGATCAATCCGTACGGTCTTAACTATGATGAAGTGACCGCATCTAACCTGGTCAAAATCGATCTGGAAGGCCGGAAAGTTGAGGAGTCCAAGCACCCGGTGAACTACGCCGGCTTTATCATTCACTCAGCCGTTCACATGTCGGATGCAGATCGACACAGCGTTGTCATGCACACCCACACCCGCGCCGGAATGGCCATCGCGGCGATCGAAGAAGGACTGCTGCCGGTGTCGATGGGG
>CALHMG010000309.1 GCA_938034705.1 uncultured Gammaproteobacteria bacterium | reverse complement strand
GATCGCATATTGCATCAAAGGCACCACCGCGCAGGGTCCGGACCCTGGGGTCCGAACCGCTGCGGGGTGAATCTACCGAACGAATCAGTCGGCCTGCTTGCGCAAAAAGGCCGGGATATCGAATCGCTCATACTCGTCTTCAGGAAGAGCCGCTGGCGCAGCAGCACTCGCCGCCGCCGATGCAGTTCGTCCAGGAGCCACTGCACCCTGAGCCCGCTGACGCGGTGCTGCAGGCGTCGGTGTCGAGCCCGGCTGGCGACTTGGCATCGGCGATCGATTGCGAGAACTGCCCGCACTCGGCTGGGTTGTAGAAACCGGCGTCAGGCGTGCGCCTGCCCGTTCTCCGATTCCAGTTGCAACCATCGTCACTCGCATTTCGCCCTTCATCTCCGGATCCAGCACGGTACCGATGATGACGCGAGCGTCGTCAGACGCAATTTCACGAACCGTATCACCCACTTCCTGAAATTCGCCAATCTGCAGATCCATACCGGCTGTGACGTTAACCAGGATGCCACCGGCACCCGCAATGTTGACGTCTTCCAGCAAAGGACTTGAGATCGCGGCCCGAGTTGCCTCAACCGCGCGGTCTTCACCGGTGGCAGTCGCAGACCCCATCATGGCCATTCCCATTTCCGTCATGATGGTACGAACGTCGGCGAAGTCGACGTTGATCATGCCAGGTCGGGTAATCAGTTCAGAGATTCCCTGCACGGCATTGAGCAGCACATCGTTTGCCTTGGCGAAGGCCTCAAGCAAAGTTGCCTGCTGCCCCATGACCTCAAGTACCCGGTCGTTCGGAATAGTAATGAGTGAATCGACGTGGGACGCGAGATCGTTGATGCCGGCTTCAGCAGCCTGCATTCGCATCTTGCCTTCGAAGCTGAACGGCCGCGTCACGACCGCGACGGTCAGAATGCCCAGCTCGCGCGCGAGCTGCGCCACGACAGGCGCCGCGCCGGTACCCGTTCCACCGCCCATTCCGGCTGTGAGGAACACCATGTCGGCACCGTCAAGCGCTTCAGCGATTCTGTCCCGATCTTCAAGCGCCGCCTGGCGCCCGATTTCCGGGTCCGCACCTGCACCAAGTCCCTTGGTCAGATTGGTACCGAGTTGCAGAACCGTGTTGGCGCCGGAGCGATCCAACATCTGTGCATCGGTGTTGGCGTTGATGAACTCAACGCCTTCAATTTGCGATGACACCATGTGATCGACAGCGTTGCCGCCACCACCACCGATGCCAATAACCTTGATTACTGCTTGCTGCTTTACTGTATCCATTAGCTCAAACATGTTGAACCTCCCTTTAAAGATGCTCCAAAAGATAAATCGAAAACTTCAATAGATTTCAAAACCAAACTCCATGAGTGCACCCGTTCCAGCTAGATGCACGAAATACAAATTCAAAAATGTCCTTCAAACCAGGACTTCATACGATTAACTACGGTCGCCTGCTCGTGTGGAGGAGGCGCGATTAAACTCGTGTCACGGTTGTTGAACCCGAACTGGATGAGACCGACTCCGGTCGCAAAGATTGGCGAGTTCACAACATCTTTCAGTCCACCGTTGTATGACGGTGCGCCACGTCTTACAGGCACATGAAAGACTTCTTCGGCAAGTTCGACCATGCCTTCCATCTTTGAGCTGCCACCGGTAAGAACGATTCCTGATCCCATGAGCTCTTCAAATCCACTACGTCGTAGTTCGGATTTACAGAGTTCGTAGAGTTCTTCCACTCGTGGCTCTATCACCTCGGCCAGAGTCTGTCGTGCGAGACCTCGAGGCTCGCGATCGCCGACACTCGGTGTCTGAATTTCTTCGTCACCGGAGGCCAGCTGAATGAGGGCACAGCCCCATTGTTTCTTAATGTCTTCGGCGGCCTGTGTAGGTGTACGCAATGCCACCGCAATGTCGTTCGTTATCTGGTCGCCGGCAATTGGAATGACGGCTGTGTGTCGAATCGCGCCCTCGGTGAACACAGCAATGTCGGTCGTCCCGCCGCCGATGTCGATCATGCATACGCCCAGTTCCTTTTCGTCGTCGGTTAAAACTGAATGGCTTGAAGCGAGTTGCTCAAGAATGATGTCGTCAACCTCAAGCCCGCATCGGTGAATACACTTGATGATGTTCTGCGCCGCGCTGACGGCACCGGTGATGATGTGCACTTTGGCTTCCATCCTCACGCCACTCATGCTGATCGGTTCGCGAATTCCTTCCTGACCATCAATAATGAAATCCTGCGGCAGAATGTGCAGCATCTGCTGATCGGTCGGAATTGCGATCGCCTGAGCGGCTTCGATCACCCTGGCCACGTCTTCGCCGCTTACTTCCTTGTCGCGAATCGCAACAACGCCGTGGGAGTTGAAGCTGTTGATGTGGGCGCCAGCGATACCGGCGTGAACAGAATAAATCTGACAACCGGCCATGAGTTCCGCTTCTTCCACCGCACGTTGAATCGACTGCACGGTCGACTCGATATTCGCGACGACTCCACGTTTAAGCCCACGCGACGGGTGATGTCCGTAGCCAATGATCTCGATCTCGCCCGTGGGCGACATTTCGCCAACGACGGCAAGAATTTTTGACGTTCCAATGTCGAGACCGACAACTAGTTGGGAGTCCTGATGTTGTTTCTGGCGTTTCATGCTTCTTTAGACCTGTCCGGGTCGTTGCCCTTGATTTCGGTTTCTGGCTCTTCCACAGGAATCCACTTCACGGAGAAGCCGTTGGTGTGACGGAGATCCACGTGCTTTACGAGAGAAACCTTGGAAAGGAGACTGTCCCTGTAGACTCGTGAAAATCTGGCGATACGATCGTCGGCATTGCTGCGACCGATCTGAAGGTTGAACAAAACAGGTTCCGGGCTGAGGTTGGCCACGCCGGTATCGACCATCCGGTCTACCGGCCTGAACACACCTTCATCGGTAACCTTGACCCTGACTTTCCAGGACCCGCGTTCTGTCAGCTCGATTTCTTCAATCATTAGTCCGACCGGTGCGAGAATTGATCCCCAGTCGCGATAGCGGCGCAGGATTTCCTCATGGCCTTCCACCGGCCCGTCGAAAATCGGCAGTCGCTTTGAGACCAGTGCGTTGGGGTCATCAACCACCGCACCACTTTTGGTAACCCAACCACCTCGGCCCCAGCGCGCGACCGGAATATGCTCGGTGACCGAGATTGCGATCGAATCCGGCCATCCGCGCCGAACAGAAACCTCGTCAACCCAGTTAACCGATTTAACGGACTGTTCGATCTTGTGCAGATCCAGAGCAAGAACATTCCCCTGCACCATTGGCGAAATCTTCTTCTCTATGCGTTCGTAGTTGGTCAACTCAAAGTTGCCGGTCCAGTTGATTTTCTGCACGGGGAAGGCAGTCGGCTGGAAGATCTGGTCAACAACAAACAGGCCGATCGCCGCCAGCAACAGCATGATGCCAAGCGGCGCTGCGAAACGATGTCCGAACGCTGGCAGCACAAAGTCAGATTCCTTGATGCGGCGATTTACAGGTTTGCGGCTCATTGCGACGCCTCCCCGACGATTCTTATTTCAGGCTCAAGCGTGACGCCGTGTTGCTGCTCTACTTTGGCAATAACCATCGTAATCAGTTCTTCGATGTCGGCCGCTGTAGCATCACCCTCGTTGATAATGAAGTTCGCGTGGTGCGTCGACACCTGTGCGTGACCAACACGCTGCCCTTTGAGCCCCGACGCTTCGATCAGTCGGGCCGCAAAGTCGTCCTGTGGATTTCGAAAGACTGATCCTGCATTTGCGCTCTGAATGGGCTGACTGCTGCCACGCTTGGCCAGCAAATTCCTGATTTCGCCTCGCCCGGTCTCAACGTCGCCAGGCTCGAGCCCAAATTTTGCGGCGACAAACCACTCATCTGCGGCGCCTCTGACATGACGATAGGCAATGTCAAACTCATCGCGGGTGCGCGTGTAAATCTCACCATCGCGATTGATCATCTCAACGTTGCGGACGATGCCCCAGGTTTCGCCGCCAAACGCTCCCGCGTTCATGGCGAGTGCTCCGCCGACGGTTCCCGGAATGCCCGCAAGAAATTCTGCGCCCCGCAGACCCTGGTTCAGCGAATAGCGAGCAACCTTGGCGCCCGGCACTCCCGCTTCGGCACGTACCGAAGTTTCATCGGGTTTTTCAATCGCGCTCAGTCCCTTGTGTGTACACACGACGGCGCCTCTAAGGCCACCATCACGAACCAGCAGGTTGCTGCCAAGTCCTGTCATCGTGACAGGCACCGTCTTCGGCAGTGCGTGCATGAACAGCGCGAGATCCTCGACACCGTCCGGTACAAAGTAGATATCGGCAACGCCGCCGACCCGCCAGCTGGTGTGCTTTGACATTGGCTCGTCAAAACGCAACTCACCGCGAACGCCATCAAATCGATCTGAGCTGTTGTACGTTTGAGCCACCATCATCCTGTGGCCTCCTGACTTCTGGAAACAGCGTGCGTCTCGTACAGCGTCTGGGACGCCGAGCCGATGTCGCCTGCGCCGAGCGTCAGAATCACGTCGCCGTCTTTGAGAATTGGATCCAGCGCATCGTCGAGCTCTGCGAGTGTCGGAACAAACACGGGATCTACCCGTCCGCGCGCGCGAATCGATCTGCAAATCGCTCGTCCATCGGCGCCGCTGATGGGTTCTTCACCTGCGGGATAAACCTCGGTGACCAAGAGCGGGTCCTGCCCGTCAAGGACGTGCGCAAAGTCATCAAGCAGATCGCGAGTCCGGCTGTAACGATGCGGCTGAAACACCACAACAAGGCGACGGTCCGGCCATGTGCCACGAGCGGCTTCGAGCGTTGCCTGAAGCTCGCGCGGATGGTGTGCATAGTCGTCGACGACCAGAGCGGTGCCGTTGGAAATACTGATATCACCACGGGTCTCGAACCGGCGACCCGTGCCCTGAAACTCCCGGATACCGCGCTCTATCGCGTCTTCGGGAACACCAAGCTCGTCGGCGATGACCACCGCCGCCATGGCGTTAAGAACATTGTGTTGCCCGGGCACATTCAACGTCAGCTTCAGCGGCAGCCCTGCGCGAGGGCGGATGACGTCAAAATGCATCTGCAGACCGCTTTGACGAAGATTCACAGCGCGATAGTCCGCGTCTTCGGCCGTACCGTAGGTCAATATCGGCTTTCGTATTCCCGTCATCACCTCTCGAACGACGGGGTCATCGACACAAAGCACCGCCAGCCCGTAGAACGGCAGGTTGTGAAGAAACTCAACAAACGTCTGGCGCAGCTTTGAGAAATCACCGTCATAGGTTTCCAGATGATCGGCATCGATATTGGTTATCACCGCCATCAGGGGCTGAAGGTGCAAAAATGAAGCGTCACTTTCATCGGCCTCGGCGACCAGATACTGCCCACGGCCAAGTTTTGCGTTCGCTCTGAAACTGTTTACAACACCACCAACAACAAAGGTCGGATCCAGTCCCGCGCTGCCAAGCAGTGTGGCCACCATCGCCGTAGTGGTTGTTTTGCCGTGAGTGCCGGCGACCGCGATGCCTTTTCGAAAGCGCATCAACTCGCCCAGCATCTCTGCGCGAGGCACAACAGGAATCTTGGCTTCCAGAGCCGCCAGGACTTCTTCGTTCTCGCTACCGATTGCCGTTGAAGTGACCACCACATCACACCCGACCACGTTCGCGGCGCTGTGTGTGGAGAAAATTCGGGCGCCGCTGCTGACAAGGCGACGCGTCGCTACACTTTCGTTGCGATCCGAACCGCTTACGATGTATCCGAGATCCAGCAGCACTTCCGCAATGCCGCTCATGCCGGCGCCGCCAATTCCAACGAAGTGAACGTGCTTGACGTGGTCACGCATGGAGCACCTCCATACAGACATCGGCCACACGAGTGGTCGCCTGTGGACGCGCGGCCGAACGCGCGCGCTGTCCCATCTCGGCAAGCGCGGCGCGATCGGAACCAAGATCGGCCAGAAGCTGGGCAAGCGCCGGTGCGCTCAAATCGGTTTCCGCAATTTTGCGGGCCGCGCCGACGTCGACAAGAAACTGGGCGTTGGCACTCTGGTGGTCGCTGACGGCGTACGGATAGGGAACAAAAATCGCCGGGGTACCGGTTGCCGCGACCTCGGCCACGGTCATTGCACCTGCCCGACATAAAACAACATCGGCCCAGGCGTATGCGCCGGCCATATCGTCGATAAATTCTGAAGTCTGTGCGTCCAGGTTGCGGGCGCGATAGTCCTGCGCGACAGCGTCGTCGCGGTCGCGCCCGCACTGATGTCGAACCTCGGGACGAGTCTCTGCGGATATCTCCTCGAGTGCCGCTGGCACGATTCGGTTCAACGCAAGCGCGCCCTGACTGCCGCCAACTATCAGCAGCTTGAGTCGGGCACTTTGGGTTGCATCACGATCGACCGCGAAAAATTCTTCGCGCACTGGATTTCCAACGTGCTCGGCATCGCGAAAGGTATTCGGAAACCCCGTGAGGACGTGGGTCGCAATCTTTTTAAGCCATGTATTGGTCAGGCCGGGCACAGCGTTCTGTTCATGAATGACAAGCGGCCGACGAGTCAGTCGGGCCGCGATTGCTCCGGGCCCTGAAACAAATCCGCCCATGCCGAGCATCGCGTCAGGTCGACGACGCTTGACGATCGAAAGTGCCTGCCAGACAGAGCGCAACAACAGCCACGGCATCACAAGCCAGCGCATGACGCCCTTGCCGCGCAAACCTTGAATAGTGATCCATTCGATATCAATACCGGCCGCGGGAACCGCTCGGGCCTCAAGGCCCGACTCGGTGCCAAGCCAGACAACATCGACGCCGCGCTCACGCAATTCGGTAGCGACGGCAAGTGCCGGGTAAACGTGTCCACCGGTTCCGCCGGCCATGATCATCAGAAGGCTCATCGACGCCTCCTCTTTTGCGGCCGCAGTGCCCGCTCACAGCCGAGCAGCAAACCGATGGCAACGCAGTTCATGATGAGTGCGCTTCCGCCGGTGCCCACAAACGGCATTGTCAGACCCTTGGTCGGCAACGAACCGGTGTTTACACCAATGTTGATAATGGCCTGCAGAAAAAGCAGCGCACCAAGGCCCTGGGCCAGTCGCGCTACAAAAATCTTGTTCGCCGACATCGCCTTGCGGGCGATTGCGAACGCGCGCCACAACACCACCGCGAACATGATCGCGATCAGGGCGACACCCACGAAGCCGAGCTCTTCGGCGATGATCGCCAGCAAAAAGTCGTTATGGGCCTCCGGCAGATACTTGTGCTTCTGCAGACTTGCTCCCAGCCCGACGCCGGTCCAGCCGCCGCGCCCGAACGCGATCAGCGCGTTGTCGATCTGAAGCGTACTTCCGGTCGGATCGCTGAACGGATTCATGAACGACGTGAATCGAAGCATCCGATAGGGAAAGAAATAGATCAGTGCGGCAAGCATGGTGCCGCCAGCAACAGAACAGATGAAAAAATGCTGCAGTCGCATCCCTGACAGGTAGAGCATGGTTCCCGTGGCAGCGAAAATCACCACCGCGGCGCCAAAGTCCGGTTCTATGAGCAGCAGTCCGCCGACAATCGCCAGAAGAATGGCCGGCACAACAATGCCAACCTGGAAATCTCTCACCGACTCGCCCTGCCTTGCGAGGTACGCGGCAAAGTAAATGACAAAAACAACCTTGGTCATTTCCGATGGCTGAAATTTCGTAAAGCCCAGATCCAGCCAGCGCGTCGCATTGTTTGCGGTATAGCCGAGTCCGGGCACGAATACGGCAATCAGCAGCACAACGCAGGCCAGCAGCAGCAACCGATCAAAGCTCATCAGGCTTTCGGTCGGGATCTTCGCACTGAGATACATCGTGAAAAAACCGATCGACAGAAACAGCAGGTGCTTTTTCAGGTGCGACACGCTTAATGTCGCCCCGTTTTCGACGAGCACGATCGTCGCCGAGTACACCATCACCATGCCGATCCCTATCAGCACGGTAACGGCACATACCAGCCACGGATCAAACGGCCACTCGCCCGAACGATTGTCATATGCCAGTGCGTTCATGCCGCGAGCTCCTGCACGAGGGTCCGGTAACGGTCACCGCGTGCCTCATAGCTGTCGAACATGTCGAAGCTTGCGCAGGCCGGGGACAGCAGCACGACGTCACCCGATTGGGCGAGATCTTCGGCCTGGCGCACGGCCGACTCCAGCGATTCAACCCGCACGGTGCGCACTTCAGCCGGCAGCGCTGCGGCCACAAGTTCAGCATCCTCACCCAGCACCACGACCGCTTTCGCGCGTTTTGCGGCAGCC
>CALHMG010000308.1 GCA_938034705.1 uncultured Gammaproteobacteria bacterium | reverse complement strand
CGCAAGCGCGACGAGGCATGCGCCAACGTGCCAGCCGTTTAACGGCCGGCGCCGGGTAGTCGGCCGTTGCCTGGCCAGATCACTGGCGGATGCGTTCAACGTCTTTTAATCAACCTGAGTCGCGGGCGAATCTCGCCAATTTCAGGGGTGGCAGCCGTCCGCGGCGCCTGTCCCTGCAGGGTTTAAGACGTTGAATCTAACTGAGAACCATTCTCAATACTAGTAAGAAATTGCCAGCGGATGCCGTTTTCCCCGGCCCTATAATCGCGCCATGGCTACACGAATCAGTATCGAAGATTTCGACGCCCTCGGCCGGGCCGAGATCCCTTTTGTGGAACTGCTCGGCTATCGCGTCGATGCGATGGACGAGGGCGTTGCGACCGTGCGCGCGCCGTATGATGAACGCTTTCTGCGACCCGGGGGCACCATCAGCGGGCCCGTTCTGATGGGCCTTGCCGACTACGCATCGTATGCAGCAATCCTCTCCCGGATTGGCAATGTGCCCATGGCCGTGACGACCAATCTGAATATCAATTTTCTGAAACGACCGACGCCTGGCGATGTCACGGCTACCGCGCGCGTTATCAAACTGGGAAAACGTCTCGCGGTTTGCGATGTTTTCGTTCATGGCGATACAGACGCGGCCTCACCGGTCGCTCATGTGACAACAACCTACTCGCTGCCACCTTACTGATGAATCCACGTGACCCAAATGACCCATCCTGACTTTGCCCACATAAAAAGCTGCGTGTTTGATGCGTACGGTACGCTGTTCGATGTACACAGCGCTGTTGGCAAACATCGGCAGCGACTGGGTGAGCACGCCGATGCGATTTCGATGACCTGGCGAACCAAGCAGCTGGAATACACCTGGCTGCGAAGTCTCATGAAACGCCATGTCGACTTCTGGCAGATCACCGGGGATGGGCTTGATTACGCACTCGACACCTTTGACGTTGACGACGCGCAGCTGCGACAGGATCTGATGGACGCGTACCTGCAGCTGGATCCTTATCCTGAAGTCGTGGACGTGTTGCGCCAGCTCAAGGCAGCTGGTCTGCATCTTGCCGTACTGTCCAATGGCTCGCCGCAAATGCTCGAGTCTGCCGTCAACAATGCCGGCATCGGCGAACTGCTTGATGCCACGCTTTCTGTTGAGGACGTCGGGATCTACAAACCCGACCCGGTCGTCTATCAGCTGGCGGTGAATGCGCTTGGCGTCGAGGCACACGAGGTCAGTTTCCAGTCGTCCAACGCGTGGGACGTTGCCGGCGCGTCATCGTTCGGATTCCGTGTGGCCTGGATCAATCGTTTTGGCCAGAAAACCGAACGCCTGTCTCACGGACCCCACGCGCAACTGGCGACGCTTGCCGAACTGCCCGCGGTGCTGGGCCTGACGACGACAACCTGATCACGCTGGCGGACTTCACAAAATGGCTTTAAGACTGCTTGAACTGGTTTTGCCCAAGGGAGAGGGTGAAACGCTGGAGGAATGGCTCGCTGACGACATCGCCGATGTCTGGCGGGGGCAGCTGGCTGACGGTCGCAGTGAGGTCAAGCTGCTGGTAGAGCCCGAAAATACCGAAGCTGTTCTTGACCGACTTGAGCAACGCTTTGGTCATCTCAAGGAATTTCGCGTGATGCTGATGCGGGTAGACCTGGCGCTGCCCAAGGCGCCGGAGAAGCCGAAGGAAGAGTCACGTGAGGCAAGTCGTTCGCGCACCGTCAGTCGACAGGAGCTGCGCGGGGCGATGGTTCGAGACACCAAGGTCAACTCGACGTACATCACAATGGTTGTGCTGTCGGTTGTGGTCGCATCGGTTGGGCTGATCTACGACAACGTCGCCGTGCTGATCGCGGCAATGATCATTGCACCATTGCTCGGTGCCAATATGGCGCTGGCGCTTGCGACAACCACCGGAGATGGCGCGCTTGCCCGTGAAGCGATCAAGGTCAACGCAACCGGCGTTGCAATCGCGCTCACACTTGCTGTGCTGCTGGGACTTTTTCTGCCACCTGAATTGCTTGATTCGGACGAAATTACGTCGAGAACCCGTGTTCAGTTGAGCGACTTTGCGCTGGCTCTGGCTGCCGGTGCTGCCGGCACGCTGGCTTTTACATCAGGCGTATCGGGAACCCTGATCGGGGTGATGGTTGCGGTGGCGCTGATGCCGCCACTCATCGTTGTCGGCATGATGCTCGGTGCGTCTGACATCGCTCGCGCGACCGGTGCGTTGATGCTGCTCGGCACCAATCTCATCTGCCTTAACCTTGCCGGCGTGCTGACGTTTCTCGCGCAGGGTGTGCGACCGCGTCAGTGGTGGGAGGCCAGTCGCGCCCGCAAAGCGACTCGCTGGGCGTTGTGCCTCTGGGCGGTGTTGTTTATCGCGCTGGCGCTGCTGGTGTTGCTGATCAGTCAGCGCCAGGGCTGGGTTATGACGTAGCTTCAAGTGACGCCGGGCTGACCGCGGTGCCGGTGATCCCCATCAGGCGTGCGATCCACAGTCCGAGTGTGTTGCCGACCGCAAGGGAGCGGCGCATCGCGTCATCGCTGAAGGCCATGGTGGTGCCGACGATGGCGGGTGAGGTGGTCGTGTGCGTGGTCATCGCTGAACTCCTGCTTGGTATACCAGATACCATAGTT
The DNA here is from genome assembly GCA_938034705.1 of uncultured Gammaproteobacteria bacterium. Classification (GTDB taxonomy): domain Bacteria; phylum Pseudomonadota; class Gammaproteobacteria; order Arenicellales; family CALHMG01; genus CALHMG01. Next base: position 10,988 of record CALHMG010000308.1, on the reverse strand, counting down.
GTTGACTGAGGCTGGATAAATAGTCGCAAACTCACTAAACTTGTGAACCACAGGCACAAATCGCTCAAACCTGCAGAACTCACCCGGGAATTGAGCGAGGCCACACGCGGCCATTGAATTGAGGGAAATCAGCCATGGATAAAGCAACCCAGATGGAAGTGTTTGTCAGGGTCGCTGACACCGGCGGTTTTTCGGCAGCGGCCCGAACCCTGCGGCTGACGCCTTCGGCAGTCAGCAAACTCATTGGCCGACTCGAGGATCGACTGGGCGTCAGGCTGTTCCATCGCACCACGCGCAGCCTCAGCCTGACGGAAGAGGGGCGATCATTCTACGAGCGATGCGTTGGCATTCTTGGCGAGATCGAGCAGGCCGAAGCCGCCATCTCCGAACTTCACGAAAACGTTGCCGGCACCTTGCGCATTACCGCGACCGTTGCGTTCACTCGGGTGCACGTGCTGCCGCTGTTACCAGAATTCATGGCGCTGTATCCGGGGCTTCGGGTAGAGCTTGAGCTCGGCGATCGACCGGTTGATCTTGTTGAAGACGGATTCGATGTGGGCTTGCGAATGCAGGAGCAGATGACCGACGAGTCTCTCGTGGCGAGGCGACTGGCCGTCAACCGTCGCGTTGTCTGTGCAACGCCCGAATACTTCAAAAAGTTTGGAGTGCCGAGCGACCCCAAGGATCTTCTCGATCACAATTGTCTGGTGCACTCGTCGATCGGAACCTTCAATGACTGGGAGTTCGAGCTCGCCGAAGGCACGTGGCACCTTTCGCCAAAGGGAAATTTCGAGGCTAACAGTGCCTATGCGCTCTACGAAGCCGTGCTGGCGGGGATTGGCGTGGGACGACTGGCTACATTTCTGGTGCAGCCGGATCTGCAGTCCGGACGTCTGCAGTCGGTGCTGACCGAATACGATCATGTAGGGTCGTCGATTCTTGTTGTGTATCCGCACCGTCGGCATCTGTCGAGCAAGGTGCGCGCGTTTGTAGATTTTCTGGTCGAACGATTTTCACCGGTGCCGCCCTGGGAGCGTGATGAGGCGATCGGTGGTTACCGAACTGCCAATCACCCTCGATCTGAAGACGGAGTCGCCGCGGACGCCTGACCGGTTCTACTCGTCTTCAGCAATCTCAAGATCAACGAGCTGAACGCCGTCTTCGACGGTGTCACCGACGCCGAATAGAACCGCAGTCACTTTGCCGTTCGCCGGGGCGCGAATCGTGTGCTCCATCTTCATGGCTTCCATGATTACGAGTGGGTCGCCTTTGCTGACCGTGTCGCCAACAGACACTTCAATGGCCGTGATCGCGCCGGGCATGGGCGCTTTCATGTTGCCGCGTTGCAGCGACCCGGTGTCGTCGTCCTCGTGTCCGCGAAAGTGGTCGAGTCGATACTGTTCACCCTGGTAGTAGACGGTCCACGCTGTCGGGTCATGCAGTATGGTCGCCTCGATCCGATGCCCGTCAATTGCCGCTGACAGGCGCTGGTCGTCGATGTCCAGCTGGCTTGCGATGACACGGTCCTCGGGTAGCTGCAGTACGATGCCGGTAGCGGTCTCGGTCGCGTTGATCTCGACCATGTCGTCGGGTTGTCCAAAGCGCAGCCGTGTCACGAACTGGGTGTTCAGGCGCCAGTTACCCGTGAGAGCCCAGGGCGACCACGGGTCGCCGGTTGCCGCAGCGCGATCACGTGCGTTCTGGGCGCGCATCACAAGCTCGGCCAGCGCGAAGATTGCGAGCACTTCGCTTGATGCACCGGTTTCACGGCCCAGCAGGGTTTTCTGATTGCTCTGCAGAAAGGTTGTGTTGACCGGGCCGATACGAAACATCGGGTGGCGTATGACCCGTTTGAGAAATTCCAGGTTGGTGGTGATGCCGGTCAGATGGGTCGAGTCGAGTGCACGGGCCATGCGCGACATTGCCGACTCCCGGTCCTCGTCCCAGACGATCATCTTGGCGATCATCGGGTCGTAGTGAATGCCGATGGTGTCGCCGGTTCTGACGCCAGTGTCTACCCGTACATCGAGTTCGCGCGTGGCGAAATCGGCATAGTTGATCGTGCCGGTTACGGGAAGAAAGTCGTTGTTCGGGTCTTCGGCGTATATGCGTGACTCGATCGCATGACCCACAACAAAAATCTCGTCCTGGGTCTTGGGCAATGGCTCGCCCTGGGCGACAGCGATTTGCCATTCAACAAGGTCTTCGCGGGTCACCATTTCGGTTACCGGGTGTTCGACCTGAAGACGCGTATTCATCTCCATGAAGTACACGCCGTCTGCCTCAACAAGAAATTCGACGGTGCCGGCTCCGGTGTAGTTGATGGCGCGCGCAGCGTCGATCGCGGCTGAACGCAGCGCGCGGCGCACCTCTGAAGACAGGGCAGGTGCCGGCGCCTCTTCGACAATTTTTTGATAACGACGCTGTATTGAACAGTCGCGGTCGTGGAGATGAACGATACTGCCTTTGGTGTCGGCGAAGATCTGGATCTCGATGTGCCGCGGGTTTTCCAGATAAGACTCGAGCAGCAGCCGGTCATCGCCAAACGCCGAAGCCGACTCCCGTCGCGCACCTTCAAGCGCGTCGTTCAGTTCTTCGGGTTTGCGCACGACGCGCATGCCTTTGCCGCCACCGCCTGCCACGGCCTTGACGAGCAGGGGGAAGCCGATTTCTTTCGCATGTCTGGCGAACGTTTCGTTTTTCTGGTCGGTGCCTTCATACCCTGGCAGCACGGGGACACCGGCGTTGCGCATGACCTCTCGCGAAACGCTCTTTGACGCCATCATGCGTATTGCGTCGGGTGACGGCCCGATAAAGGTGAGTTCTGCGGCGGCGCAGCGCTCTGCAAATTCAGCGTTCTCGGATAAAAAGCCATAGCCGGGATGGATCGCGTCGGCACCGGTACGTTTTGCGGCATCGATGATCGCATCGATGTTCAGATAGCTTTCGCTGGCCGGCGCTGCGCCGATGTGGATGGCTTCGTTGGCGATCTGGACGTGCCGGGCCTGCGCATCCGCATCGGAATAAACAGCGACGACCCTTTTCCCCATGCGTCGAGCGGTTTTGGTGATGCGGCAGGCAATTTCGCCGCGATTGGCGATCAGTATCTTGCGGAACATGGTGTCTGCTGCCTCACATTCTGAACACGCCAAAGCGTGTTTCGTTGATGGGTGCATTGAAGGCTGCAGAGATTCCGAGCCCCAGGACCATGCGTGTATCCGCAGGATCGATGACGCCGTCATCCCAGAGTCGCGCGCTGGCGTAGTACGGATGGCCCTGGCGTTCGTACTGGGCTTCGATCGGCGCCTTGAAATCGCGGATCTCGCTGTCACTCCAGATCTGTCCGTCGGCCTGCATTCGGTCGTGTTTGACGCGCGCGAGAACATTGGCGGCAAGTGATCCACCGAGCACCGAAATTCGAGCGTTTGGCCACATCCATAGCTGGCGAGGCGAGTAGGCGCGGCCACACATCCCGTAGTTGCCGGCGCCAAAACTTCCGCCGACGATCACCGTAAATTTGGGAACCTGCGCACAGGCAACGGCGGTCACCATTTTGGCGCCGTCCTTCGCGATTCCGCCGGTTTCGTACTTTCTGCCCACCATAAAGCCCGTGATGTTCTGCAGGAAAACCAGCGGGATCTTTCGCTGCGCGCACAGCTCGATAAAGTGAGCGCCTTTAAGTGCAGACTCTGAAAACAGCACACCGTTGTTCGCGACGATTCCAACGCGGTAGCCAAAGATGCGGGCGAACCCGCAGACCAGAGTGGAGCCGTAGAGCTGTTTGAACTCGTCGAATTCACTGCCGTCGACGATCCGGGCTATGACTTCGCGAATGTCGTATGGCTGGGTCAGATCTGCCGGAACAATGCCGTAGATTTCGCTGGCGTCGTAGAGGGGATCCCGTGGTTTTTCCGGCGTGATGGGAGGGCGATGCCGTTCGCTCAGGTTGCCAACGATTCGACGTGCGATCGCAAGCGCGTGTCTGTCGTTTCTGGCGTAGTGATCGGCAACGCCAGAATGTCGAGCGTGTACGTCAGCTCCCCCAAGGTCTTCGGCGCTCACATCCTCTCCCGTCGCCGCACGTACGATGGGCGGGCCGCCGAGAAAAATCGTGCCCTGTTCGCGCACGATGACCACTTCGTCGGACATTGCCGGAACGTATGCGCCGCCAGCCGTGCATGAACCCATGACGACGGCAATCTGAGCGATGCCTTTGGAAGACATGTTCGCCTGGTTAAAAAATATTCGACCAAAATGCTCGCGATCCGGGAAGACTTCGTCCTGCTCGGGCAGGTGCGCGCCACCGGAATCCACAAGATAGATACAGGGTAGATGATTGGCTTCAGCGATTTCCTGGGCGCGAAGGTGTTTCTTAACCGTCAACGGAAAGTACGTGCCGCCCTTTACTGTTGCATCGTTGGCGATAATCACGCACTCGCGTCCGGTCACCCGGCCAATGCCGGTGATGATGCCGGCTGCGGGCACCGCGTCGCCGTAGACCCCGTGAGCGGCCAGCTGGGAGAACTCCAGAAACGGCGCGCCCGGGTCCAGCAGTTGACGAACCCGATCCCGCGCGAGCATTTTGCCGCGCTCAAGATGTCGATCGCGCGATCGCTGCGGACCACCCTGCATGACCTCGCTGACTTCTTTTCGCAGATCCGAAACGATGTCGCGCATCTTCTGCGCGTTTATGGCGAACTGTTCGCTGGCAGGCTCTATTGATGTTTGTATTACGTTCAATGTTTAACTCACGCTTTCAGGGGCACGGGGTTGTGTCGTCTGTACCGGCGGTGATGTCACCAGCCGCCGGTTTGTAACCAGCGATCGATTTGATCAAGGCGGTCGGCACCCCAGAAGGGTTCACCGTCGACCACAACGAAAGGCGACCCGAACACACCTGCGTCTATGGCGGCATCGGTTTCGTGCCGAAGACGCTCCTTTACACCCGGGTCGCGCAGTGCGTTCGTCAACGACTCAGCGTCATGGCCGAGGGCGGCTGCAATGTCCAGTACTGCGGTTTTGTCGGCAATGTTTATGTCGTCGACAAAATAGGCTTTGTAAACGGCTCGCGCAAATAACTTTGCGTCCTGTTTGTTGTTGTCGTTCAGAAAGTAGAATATTCGGCATGCCGAGATTGACGGCACCGGGAATTTCGACGGCATCCTGATTTCTATGTTGTAGAGCCGCGCCGATCTCTGGATATCCAGCCTGGAGTAGTTGGAAACGAGATCGTAGTCGACCAGCGGCGCGCGGCCGGTGCGCTTGAACGCGGCCCCCATCAGATATGGATGCCAGTTGCATTCGCGGCCGTGCTTTTGTGCCAGCTCGTCGATGCGATGGCTCGCGATATAACCGTACGGCGATGAAAAGTCGAAATAGAAATCCAGAGAGCTCATGTTCAGGTTCCGGCGGGTTAGGCGCTGGCGCGTTTGGTTAGTTCGCGCTGTATGACAAGTTTTTGGACATCGCTGGTGCCCTCGTAGATCTGGCAGACCCGCACGTCGCGATAGATGCGTTCGACCGGATAGTCATTCAGGTAGCCGTAGCCGCCATGGATCTGAAGCGCATCCGAACAAACGGTTTCCGCTGACTCCGAAGCGAACAGTTTGGCCTGGCAGGCTTCCATCAGGCAGGGTTCTCCGGCATCGCGCAGACTTGCCGCACGCAGATACATCGCGCGAGATGCATCGATCCGGGTTTTCATGTCGGCGAGCCTGAAACCGACCGCCTGGTGTTCAACGATGGCCTTGCCGAAACTCGTGCGCGTTTGCGCGTACTCCCACGCCGCATCAAAGGCCGCCTGGGCGAGTCCAACGGCCTGGGCGGCAATGCCGATCCGGCCGGATTCGAGATTGGCGAGGGCGATTCGGTAACCGTCGCCTTCGTTACCGATCAGCATTTCTTCACCAACCTCGCAGTTTTCCAGGGCGATCTGGCAGGTGTCCGAGGCGCGCTGCCCGAGCTTGTTCTCGATCGAAATGACCTGGTAGCCGGGGTTGTCGGTCGGCACCAGAAAGCAGCTGATGCCGCGAGAGCCTTGGTCGGGGTCAGTGACAGCAAACACAAATGCCTGCTGCGCGTTGGAGCCCGTCGTGATGAACTGTTTGACGCCGTTGAGTCGATAACCACTGTCGGTGCGCTCGGCACGCGTCTTGAGATTGCCGGCGTCAGAACCGGTATGGGGTTCGGTGAGGCAAAACGCTGTCATCAGCTGACCGCGCGCCATGGGTTCAAGGTATTGCGCGCGCTGCTCGTCGTTGCCGCTGTCATTCATGATTGAACAGCTGGGTGAATTCTGGACCGCCATGATCGTTGATGTCGCGCCGCAGCCTGCCGCAATCTCCTCGAGCGCCATCGCGTAGGACACGTAGTCTGTACCGGCGCCGCCTGAGTCTTCCGGAATCAGCATGCCGAGCAGGCCGAGGTCGCCCATTTTCGCAAGAGTTTCGCCGGGATACGTGGCCTCACGGTCCCATCGCGCAGCGAAGGGACGAAGCTCGTTGCGTGCAAATTCGCGCGCCATGTCGCGCACCATGATCTGATCTTCGCGCAGTTGCATGACTTAAGCTGTTTCCTCGAACAGTTCACGACCGATCAGCATTCGACGGATCTCGCTGGTGCCGGCGCCGATTTCATAAAGTTTCGCGTCACGCAGCAGCCGTCCGGTGGGGTATTCGTTGGTGTAGCCGTTGCCGCCCAGGACCTGTATTGCCTCAAGCGCCATCCAGGTAGCTTTCTCCGCGGTGTAGAGAATGACGCCGGCTGCGTCTTTGCGCGATGTCTCGCCACGGTCACAGGCCTGGGACACCATGTAACAGTAGGAGCGCGCCGCGTTCATGGTGGTGTACATGTCAGCAAGCTTGCCCTGCATGAGCTGAAACTCGCCAATCGCCTTTCCGAACTGCTTGCGCTCGTGGACGTAGGGTACGACAACATCCATGCAGGACATCATGATGCCGGTGGGGCCTCCGGCCAACACCGCGCGTTCGTAGTCGAGACCGCTCATGAGAACGTTTACGCCCTTGCCGACTTCACCCAGCACGTTTTCTTCGGGAACCTCACAGTTGTCAAACACCAGCTCGCACGTGTTTGATCCACGCATTCCGAGTTTGTCGAGCTTTTGTGCAGTCGAGAAACCGCTGAAGCCTTTTTCGATAATGAACGCCGTAATGCCGCGAGATCCTGCATCCGGGTCGGTCTTGGCGTAGACAACCAGCGTATCGGCGTCGGGGCCGTTGGTGATCCACATCTTGCCGCCGTTGATGACCCAATGATCGCCTTTCTTTACGGCGCTGGTCCGCATGCTGACAACATCTGAACCCGCGCCAGGTTCGCTCATGGCGAGCGCGCCGACATGTTCGCCGCTGATCAGCTTTGGCAGGTAGTTGAGTTTCTGGGCGTCGGTGCCGTTGCGGCGAATCTGGTTGACGCAAAGATTTGAGTGCGCGCCGTAAGAGAGACCGACCGATGCCGAGGCACGGCTGATTTCTTCCATCGCCACGACATGTTCCGTGTAACCCATGCCGGCCCCGCCGTACTGTTCCTCCACCGTGATGCCGAGCAGTCCCAGGTCGCCAAACTTCTTCCACATGGGCATCGGGAATTCGTTTGTGGCATCAATCTCGGCAGCAATAGGCGCCAGTTCGTTGTCGGCAAAATCGCGAACCGTGTCGCGCAGCATGTCTGCGGTTTCGCCAAGCTTGAAGTTGAGACTGGGGTAGGGCGTGCTCATGGTGTCTCGCTTTTGATATCGGTCTGCGCAAACCCGGGCTGGGACAGATTATGGATTCGCTTGCTGACGCTGGCCTGATCCGTCTGAAGATTCTCAAGTCGCTCATGGCACTGGCGTTCGATCGTGTTCAGGTCTTCCAGCGTCTGTTCAATGTCGACCACCTGTTGCGAGAGCGATTGACGCTGCTCGCGAATGCGATCGAGGAAGTACGTCAGCTGTGCGGATTCCCCAAGTCGGGAATCGCTGTACATGTCGAGAATTTCGCCAATCTCCTGCAGCGAAAACCCCAGTCGTTTGCCACGCTGAATCAGGCGCAACCGAACCCGGTCGCGATTTGAGAAGACCCGGGTGCGGCCCTGGCGCTGTGGCGCGAGCAGTCCCTGGTCCTCATAAAAGCGGATTGCACGGGTGGTCATGTCGAATTCTTTTGAGAGTTCGCTGATCGAGAAAGTGGTTGCTGTCATAACGGACTGAATTAATTGGCTTATCTGATGGTTGAGGCGGTCGTACAGCAGTCACGGTGCGTTTCGAGAGCCGCGATGCCTTGTTTGACGTTAACGTAAACGTAATACAAAATTCAAGTGGCGCGACAGTTCTCGACACGCCGCGCCGGCTTGCGGCAACGGTCGCGCCAAGAGACATAATTAATCTCCTCAGGTTAAGGAAACCCGTACCCGTCATGCATCAGGTCGCCACCACGTCGTCAGCGAGTCCCGCCGCTGAGCAAGCTCCCGCTCACAAGGTTCGCTTTGTTACCGCCGCCAGTCTGTTCGACGGGCACGATGCCTCGATCAACATCATGCGCCGAATTCTTCAGGCGAGCGGCGCCGAGGTGATTCATCTGGGCCACAACCGCTCGGTGCAGGAAATCGTCGACGCGGCTGTACAGGAGGATGTTCAGGGTATCGCGGTCAGCTCCTATCAGGGCGGTCATGTTGAGTACTTCAAGTACATGGTCGACATGCTGCGAGAACGCGGCCGGGGCGACATCCGTGTTTTCGGCGGTGGCGGTGGCGTGATCATTGCGGATGAAATTCGACAGCTTGAGGACCACGGTGTCGAAAAAATCTATTCCCCCGACGACGGGCAGCAGCTCGGGCTGCAGGGAATGATTGACGACATGATCACCCGCTGCAATTTTGACCCCGGCGTGAACGCAGACTTCAGCGTCGCCGGTGCCCGCGATGACAACGCCGTACTCGCTCGCATTATTACGGCAATTGAAAACGGTACCGCGCCAGGCGCTTTTGTCGAACAGATTCGCAAGGACTCGGCCAGCACAACCGCCAGGGTGCCGGTTCTTGGCATCACCGGTACCGGTGGTTCCGGCAAGTCTTCGTTGACCGACGAACTGGTGCTTCGTTTCAGACTCGATTTTGACGAAGACATCAAGATCGCCATCATCGCCGTCGATCCATCACGTCGAAAGACCGGTGGTGCGTTGCTTGGTGATCGCATCCGCATGAACGCGATAAACACGGCTTCCGTGTATATGCGCTCGATCGCAACGCGCGGTGCAACAGGCGAGGTTCCCGACTGCCTGAGCGACATTATCGCGATCACGCGGCTTGCGGGATTTGATCTGGTGATAGTCGAAACCCCGGGCATTGGGCAGGGCGATGCCGGCATCGTGCCGTTTGTAGATGCGTCGTTGTATGTGATGACGCCGGAGTTCGGCGCGGCCAGTCAGCTTGAGAAAATCGATATGCTCGATTTTTCCGACGTCATCGCCATCAACAAGTTCGATCGCAGAGGTGCCGAAGACGCGCTGCGCGATGTGCGCAAGCAGGTCCAGCGAAACCGGGAAGCGTTCGGATCTTCGCCCGACGACATGCCTGTGTTTGGGACGATGGCTGCACAGTTCAGCGACGATGGCGTCACGTCACTTTATCAGGGTGTTCGCGACGAGCTTGAGACGCACGGACTCAAAGCGTCTCCAGGACAGCTGCCCGAAGTCAGCGTTCGACAGTCAACGGCCGATGGCACGATTGTGCCGGCAGCGCGAGGTCGCTACCTGTCCGAAGTATCGGATTCGGTTCGTGGCTTTCACGCCTATGCCGGTGAAATGGCGGTCGTTGCGCGGGAGCGACAGCAGCTTCGTGAAGCCCGGCGCATGCTGGATAAGGCTAATCCAGGTGAGTCGGCAGGTGATTCGCGCGACGACCTCGCGGCGCTGATCGAAGCGCGCGAGTCCGCGCTCGACAACCGGTGTCGGAACCTGCTTGATCAATGGGGCGACATAGCCGACGCCTATTCAGGCGACACGCATACGGTAAAAATCCGAGATCGCGAAATCAAAACCGAGCTCACAACAACCAGTTTGAGCGGGACGGTCATGCGCAAAATCAGTTTGCCCAAATACCATGACGAAGGTGATCTTCTGTCGTGGCTGCTGCGCGAAAACCTTCCCGGCTACTTCCCGTTTACCGCTGGCGTGTTCCCGTTCAAGCGCGAGAACGAAGACCCGACGCGAATGTTTGCGGGCGAGGGTGACGCGTTTCGAACCAATAATCGTTTCAAGTACCTGTCACAGCATTCAGACGCAAAACGACTATCCACCGCGTTCGACTCCGTGACCCTGTACGGATCCGACCCGGACGAACGTCCGGATATTTACGGCAAGGTCGGTAACTCCGGTGTTTCGATCGCGATTCTCGATGATATGAAAGCGTTGTACGACGGTTTCGATCTCTGCGATCCCATGACATCGGTGTCCATGACAATCAACGGGCCGGCGCCGACGATTCTGGCGATGTTCCTGAATACCGCCATCGACCAGCAGATTGCCCGGTTTGAGCGTGACAACGGTCGCGCGCCCGACGCATCAGAGATGCTGCAGGTCCGCACTCACGCGCTGGAGAATGTTCGAGGTACCGTTCAGGCCGACATCCTGAAAGAAGATCAGGGGCAGAACACCTGTATTTTTTCGACCGAATTCAGCCTGAAGGTGATGGGCGATATTCAGCAGTATTTTATCGATCACAACATTCGCAATTTCTATTCGGTGTCGATTTCCGGTTATCACATCGCCGAAGCCGGCGCGAATCCCATAACCCAGCTCGCGCTCACGCTGTCCAATGCCTTCACCTACGTTGAGGCCTATCTGGCGCGCGGCATGGATATCAACGACTTCGCACCGAACCTGTCGTTTTTCTTCTCCAACGGGATGGACCCGGAATACACCGTGCTGGGGCGTGTCGCGCGACGAATCTGGTCTGTTGCCATGAGCGAGAAGTATGGCGCGAACGAACGCAGT
>CALHMG010000307.1 GCA_938034705.1 uncultured Gammaproteobacteria bacterium | reverse complement strand
CTCCACCCCGCATCAATGCCGTGGGCGGAATATACGGATCTGATGAGCGGTTTTCAAGGCGGGCGTCAGAAATACCGGAGAATCGCTACCGTCCGTCTACAAATCGACAAAACGTGCTCAGTTTGGAGAATTTTGACGTCTCAGATCTGCCCTTCGACGGGCAAAGCGGCGCCCGAGATCGACGTGCCAGATCAGTCCGGGAATTGCGAAAACGGCGAACAGGCAAAGCCCGACGACGTAGAACTCCCAGCCCTGCTCATAGACCGCACCGGTCATTTTGCGCTCAAGCCCCAGGGCGAGAAAGCCCGTGAGGAAAAACATGGCCAGCCATTCGAGCAGTCGAACCAGCCAGTGCTTGGTATCACCGCCCGACGGAAAGATGAAGAGAATCCGCGGCGACAGCCACGGCAGATTGGCAAGCACAATAGCCACAAACAGGATGATCCAGCCTGCTGATCCTGTCGTCATCGCAGCCAGGATCTCGCTATCGCGGGATCGCGGCGATAGCGCGCGCGCAAAGATCGGTGAGATCACCCATCCAGAACATGATCGCGACAATCCCGATGGCGTTAACGCCAAGAACAATGCGCATGTCGACCGGGCCTTCAGGCGACGCATCGCTGACGGGGCTTTCGAAATACATGTACCAGACGACGCGCAGGTAGTAGTAAGCGCCGACGACAGCAAACACCACCGCGATCACGGCGACCCACACCAGGCCCACCTCAACCACGGCCTGGATCACGCCGAGCTTTGCGATGAATCCAATGAACGGCGGAATTCCCGCCATTGACAGCATCAGCACCATCATCACAAACGCGTACCAGGGGCTCTTCTGATTGAGTCCTTTGTAGTCTTCCAGAGAATCTGCTTCAAAGCCGGCTCGCGACATCATCATGATGACGCCAAACGCGCCCAGCGTCATGAACGTGTAGACAAGCACGTAGACCATCGCCGAGCTGTAGCCATTGTCGGTCCCGGCAAGAACGCCCAGCAGGAAGAATCCCATGTGCGAAATCGTCGAGTACGCGAGCATTCGTTTGATATTCGTCTGCGCAATGGCGATCAGGTTTCCGATCACGACCGACAGCACCGCGATGATGATCAGCATGTCGCGCCACATGTGATGCAGATCTTCCATGCCGCCGACGAGCAGGCGCATGACCAGCGCAAAGCCGGCAATCTTTGGCGCGGTTCCCAGAAATACTGTCGCCGCGGTCGGTGAGCCGTGGTAGACGTCGGGGATCCACATGTGAAACGGCACGGCGCCAAGCTTGAAGCAGGTCGCGACGATGATGAAAACAAGCCCGAACGCCAGGACCGTGTTGTCGACGGGGATATCGCCGATCGAACGGTGCACGTTGGTGAGATCAAGGCTGCCGGTAAGCCCGTAGAAAATCGACATGCCGTAAAGCAGGATGCCCGAGGCCAGTGCACCGAGCACAAAATATTTCATCGCGGCTTCAGACGATTTAACCGAGTCGCGATCAAATGCAATCATGGCGTACAGACACAGCGACAGCAGCTCAAGGCCGAGGTACACCATGAGAAAGGTCCCGGCCGACGCCATGACCATCATGCCGAGCACCGCAAACAGGCCAAGTACATAGAATTCGTTCTTGAACAGGTTGCGGTCATACGCGTACTTGCGCGAGTAGACAAAGCAACCAAAGCTCACCAGCAGAATGCCGACCTTGAGCACGCGGGACATCAGATCGTTGATGAACATGCCGTTCATGGCGACGTCGATCGCATCGGCGCCATAGGGTCGCCAGATAACCAGCAGCATGGTACCGAGCAGCGTAATCCCAGCGAGGGAATACGACATCCCGTGACCTTCGTCATCGTTGTAAAGATCAAAGATCAGGATGATGCAGGCCGCAACGGCGAGAAAGATCTCGGGCAACAGTGCGGTAATGCCGAGCGCGTCGAGCCCGACGCCGTAGCCAATCTGTGATGCTATTTGTTCGCCAGCAGTAGGATTCATCGCTTAGTTACCGAGTATCTTGGTTTGCTGAACCTGGAAGACCAGGTTGTCGACGGACGCATGCATCACTTCGAGCACAGGATTTGGCCAGACACCCATGATGATCACGGCCGCGGCGAGCGCGCTCAGAAACAGCACCTCGCGCGACTCAAGATCCTTGAGTTTCGCAACCTTGTCGTTAGCGACATCACCAAATATGACTCGCTTGTACATCCAGAGCGTGTACGCGGCGCCGAAGATCAGCGTGGTCGCTGCCAGGACCGCGAACCATGGATTAACCGCGAACGCAGCAAGGATCACGAGAAATTCGCCAACAAAACCCGACGTACCCGGAAGACCTGCGTTTGCCATCGCAAAGAGCATGAAGAACGCGGCGAACACCGGCATCGTGTTTGCAACGCCGCCGTAGTCGGCGATCTCGCGCGAGTGAATTCGGTCGTACAGAACGCCGACACACAGAAACATCGCGCCGGAGATAAAACCGTGGGAAATCATCTGGATGATGCCGCCCTCGATGCCCTGGGCCGAAAACAGAAAACAGCCCAGCGTCACAAAACCCATATGGGAGATCGACGAATACGCAATGAGCTTCTTCATGTCGCGCTGTACCAGCGCGACCAGCGCGATATACACAATCGCAATCAGCGACAGCAGAATCATGAACCAGTCGAGCTCTCGACTGGCGTCAGGCGTAATGGGCATGTTGAAGCGCAGAAACCCGTAGGCGCCCATCTTCAGCATGATCGCCGCCAGCACGACGGAGCCGCCGGTTGGCGCCTGAACGTGTGCGTCCGGCAACCACGTGTGCACCGGGAACATCGGCACCTTCACCGCAAACGCGGCAAAGAATGCAAAGAAGATCAGAATCTGCGCGTCCATGGCCAGCGGTGTCTGGTGGAAGTCGAGAATCGAGAACGAGCCACCGGCCTTGTTGTACAGATAGATAAACGCCACCAGCATCAGCAGTGAGCCGAGCAGCGTGTAGAGGAAGAACTTGATCGCGGCGTAAACGCGATTGTCGCCGCCCCAGATGCCCACAATCAGGAACATCGGGATCAGGGTTGCTTCCCAGAAAATATAAAACAGAATCGAATCAAGCGCCGAGAACACACCGATCATCAAACCCTCGATGATCAGAAAGGCCGCCATGTACTGCGCAACACGTTCGGTAATGACCTTCCAGCCGGCGATGACAACGATAATCGTGATGAACGCCGTCAGAACCAGAAACGGCATTGAGATACCGTCGACGCCGAGGTAGTACTCGATGTTAAACGCCCTGATCCAGTCGTGGCGCTCAACAAACTGCATCGCCGACGTGCCGTTCTTGAAGTCTCCCCACAGCGCCAGGCTGAAAATGAACACTGCAATAGAGACGCCAAGCGCAATCGTCCGGGCGATGGGCGCTTTGCTGTCGTCACCGGTCGCAAGCACAACCATACCGCCAATGATTGGCAGCCAGATCAGAATGCTCAGCATGTATGCGTCGTAGTTGTACACGGGTTCTTTGTTCTTCTATGTGCGAAAGAGCATCCACGACATCAGCGCCACAAGGCCGATGATCATCGCGAAGGCGTACTGATAGACGTAGCCGGACTGAACGTTTCGAACAATGCTCGAAATCCAGCCCACCGATTTGGCAGTACCGTTAACGAGAACGCCGTCGATAAGACCTGCGTCAAATTTACTCCAGAGCAGCTTTCCGAGACCCACAGCGCCTCCGGCAAAGACCGCCTGGTTGAACTCATCAAAGCCGTACTTCTTTTCGAGGATGCTCTGAACCGGTCCGAACATCTTCGATACCTTGCCCGGCAGCTCAGGCTTCTTGATGTAAAACAGCCACGCCAGAAAAATGCCGAGCAGCGCGAGATACAGCGGCAGCGCGACAAAACCGTGGGTAATTGCTTTCCAGATCAGTTCGGTGCCGGTCGCGCCGCCATAGATCTCGCCGAACCGGGACAGCGTGTCGTGTTCGGGGAGCACATGGATCGCGTCCTTGAAGTAGTCACCGAACAGCATTGGCTCGAAATACATGAACCCGACAACGACCGACGGGATAGCAAGCAGAATCAGCGGAATCGTCACCACCAGCGGCGACTCGTGCAGATGCGAGCGCGTGTGCTCATCGGCGCGGTTGCGACCGTGGAAGGTCATGAACAGCAGCCGGAAAGAGTAGAACGCTGTAATCACGACGCCGGCCAGCACACAGAAGTAGGCAAAGCCTGAACCCGCAAGTTCACTGTGATGCACCGCTTCGATAATCGCGTCCTTGGAGAAGAAGCCCGCAAACGGTGGAATGCCCGCAAGCGCAAGCGAGCCAATCAAACCCGTGATGTAGGTCACCGGCATCAGCGCACGCAGACCACCCATCTTGCGCATGTCCTGCTCGTGGTGCATCGCAATGATGACCGAGCCTGCGCCGAGGAACAGCAACGCTTTGAAAAACGCGTGGGTAAAGAGGTGAAAGACGCCAGCGGCATAGGCAGATGCGCCGAGCGCAACGGTCATGTAGCCGAGCTGTGAAAGCGTCGAATAAGCGACCACACGCTTGATGTCGTTCTGCACGAGACCAATGAGGCCCATGAACAGCGCGGTGATCGCGCCAATCACCATGACCACCGACAGTGCGGTCTCGGACAGTTCAAAAATCGGCGACATGCGCGCCACCATGAAAATACCGGCGGTGACCATGGTCGCGGCGTGAATGAGCGCGGATATGGGCGTCGGGCCTTCCATCGAATCAGGCAGCCAGACGTGCAGCGGCACCTGAGCCGACTTACCCATCGCGCCCACAAACAGCAACAGCGCGATCACGGTCATCCACTTGGCGTCCCATGCCCACTCTGCCGTCATGTCGGCCTTACCCGGCGCCGCCTTGAATACTTCGGCGTAGTCGAGAGACCCAAAGATGTAAATCACGCCGGCGATGCCCAGCAGAAATCCGAAGTCGCCGACCCGGTTCACCAAAAAGGCCTTCATGTTGGCGAAGATCGCCGTCGGCTTCTTGAACCAGAAACCGATCAGCAGATAAGAGACCACGCCAACCGCTTCCCAGCCAAAGAACAGCTGCATGAAGTTGTTCGACATGACCAGCATCAGCATCGCAAAGGTGAATAGCGAGATGTAGCTGAAAAATCGCTGGTAGCCGGGATCCTCGTGCATGTAGCCGATGGTGTAGATGTGCACCATCAACGACACGAACGTCACGACGACCATCATCATCGAACTCAGGGAGTCGATCAGAAAGCCGACGGAAAATTTCCAGTCACCGCTGATGCCCCAGGTATAGACATCACCGTTGAAATACAGCCCCTCGCGAACGTCGGCATAAACCATGCACGACAGCACGAAGGACGCAGCAACGCCGAGGATCGTGACGGTGTGTGCGCCTGTGCGACCAATCGCCTTGCCGAAAATGCCGGCAATGACAGCCGCCGCGAGCGGAATCAGCGGTATGGCGAGATATATGCCTTTCATGCCTTCTGCCACGGCCCTAACCCTTCAACGTGTCGAGATCTTCGACGTTAATCGAACGACGGTTTCTGAACACAACGATCAGAATCGCAAGACCGATCGCGGCTTCAGCAGCGGCGACCGTCAGAATAAAAAAGACAAACACCTGCCCTGCCGTGTCACCCAGATAGTGAGAGAACGCGACAAAGTTCATGTTTACAGCCAGCAACAGCAGTTCGATCGCCATCAAAATGATGACGATGTTCTTTCGGTTCAAAAAGATTCCAACTACCGACAGCGCGAACAAAATAGCGCCGAGGATAAGATAGTGATTCAGCGGTATCACTTGTCATCACCTCGCTTGGGTTGTTCTGACTTCATGCTGACCACGCGCAGCCGGTCCTCGGCCTGCACGGCAACCTGTGCCGATGGCTCCTGGCGTCGTACGCCGGGTCTGCGCCGCAACGTCAGGGCGATAGCGGCGATGATCGCAACCAGCAGAATGATGGCCGCAATCTCAAACGGATAGACATACTCGGTATACAGAACCTGCCCGAGTTCCTTGGTGTTGCTGTAACCGTCCGGCTTGGGCTCAGGCCTGGGCATGTTGGCAAGACTGAAGCTGCCCTTTTGCAGCACCCAGATCATTTCGGCCAGCATGATCACCGCGATAACGCCACCAATGGGCAGGTAACGGGTAAAGCCTTCGCGCATTCGATCGAGATTGATGTCGAGCATCATGACGACGAAGAGGAACAGCACCATCACCGCGCCGACGTAGACCAGGATCAGCACGATCGCGAGAAACTCGGCCTCAAGCGTCATCCACACAAACGCTGCGTTCACAAACGCCAGCACCAGAAACAGCGCGGCCTTCACCGGGTTCTTGATGGTGATGACCATCGCTGCCGAGAACACGAGCACGGCGCTGAATAGGTAGAAAGATAGTTGCGTGAATGTCATCGTTTTTGGTTACCGATACTTGGCGTCGGCCTGCCGGGCCGCCGCGATCTCGGCTTCATACTTGTCACCGATCGCCAGCAGCTGATCTTTGGTGATGATGTTCTCACCACGGTTTTCCATATGAAATTCGTGAATGTGTGTCTCGACAATCGAATCCACCGGACACGCTTCTTCGCAGAAACCGCAGTAGATGCATTTGAACAGATCGATGTCGTAGCGGGTCGTACGACGCGTGTCGTCCTCTCGCTTCTCGGACTCGATGGTGATTGCCAGCGCGGGGCATACGGCTTCGCACAGCTTGCAGGCAATGCAGCGCTCTTCACCGTTGGGATAGCGGCGCAGCGCGTGCAGACCGCGAAACCGGACTGACTTTGGAGTTTTCTCTTCCGGATACAGCACAGTCACTTTCTTTTTCAGAAAGTGCCGACCCGTCACCCCAAGCCCGTTAAGCAGCTCGGTCAGGAAGAATGTTTTTACGAAGTTGCCAATCATTTGTTCTCTTCTTTAGTGAAAGAACCCACCAAACGGTGTGTAGAACGTGGCGACACCGATCACGACAATCCAGATGATCGTGATCGGAATGAATACTTTCCAGCCCAGACGCATGATCTGGTCATAGCGATAGCGCGGGAACGTCGCGCGAAACCACAGGAAGAAGAACAGCACCAGCGCGGTCTTGGAAATAAACCAGAACGCGTTACCGACTTCGCCAAAATCGAGAAAGGACACCGGCGGCAGCCACCCGCCAAGAAACATCAGAACGGTCAGCGCCGAAATGAGGATCATATTGGCGTATTCGGCGAGGAAGAACAGCGCAAAGGTGATGCCGGAATATTCAACGTGAAAACCGGCGACAATTTCACTCTCGCCCTCGGCCACGTCAAACGGCGCCCGGTTGGTTTCAGCCACCCCGGACACAAAGTAGACAATGAACAGCGGGAACAGCGGCAGCCAGTACCAGCTGAAGAACGACCTGCCGGCCTGGGCCTCGACGATATCCACCAGGTTGAGACTGCCGGCCGCCATCAGCACGCCGACGAGCGCAAAACCCATCGCAATTTCATAGGCGACAATCTGGGCTGCTGAACGCAACGCCCCGAGAAACGCATACTTGGAGTTGGAAGCCCAGCCCGCGACGATAATTCCGTAAACGCCAAGTGACGTCATCGCAAGTACGTAGAGCAGACCCGCGTCGATATTCGCGAGCACGGCCTTGTTGGTAAAAGGCAGTACGGCCCAGGCCGCGAATGACGGGATCAGCGTCATCAGAGGCGCCGTGATAAAGAGGTAGCGGTTGGCGTTGGTCGGTATGACCACCTCTTTGAGCATCAGCTTGATGAGATCGGCAAACGGCTGCAGCAGCCCTTTGGGGCCCACGCGGTTCGGACCCACGCGAGCCTGCATGAAGCCAATGACCTTGCGCTCGGCGTAGGTCGTGTACGCAACAGCAATCAGCAGCGGCAGCAGGATCAACAGAACCCAGAAGACGTTCTGAATGCCGTTAAGCGCCCACTCGTGGGGAATACCGAACCACGCAATGATGTCGGCAATGCTGTTGGTCAACCATGAAAAGAAATTGCTGATCATTCGATTCAGGCCTTCTCGATGGTCACGATGCTGCTGTCGCCGAGTCTGGCGGTTTCAGCGTATCCCGACGGAATCCAGGCTGACTTCTCTGGCAGGCGCTCATCGGTGCGCGCAGCAAGCTCGACGTTGGAGCCATCGGCGCTGACGCGTACACGCCCGCTGCCGTTAACGCCCAGGCGACTTGCCTCATCGGGCGAAAGACCGACCACGGCGCCGGGATTATCCAGCGTCTGCTGCAGCGCTTCGCCGCGACGCACAACTGGATCAACACGGTAAAGCGGCACTTCGATCAGTCGTGACACGCCGGCGGGCGCGTCGTCGCTGACTTTGGGTACGTCATTCTTCGACGGGTTCAGCGCGCCTGATCCGGGCAGCTCGTTGGTGATGTCGCCAACGTTGACGTAGTCAAAGCCGGGAGCTTCAAACAGGTTGCCCATGACGCGCAGGATCTTCCACGCCGGGCGTGCTTCGCCGGCGCACGGCAGCGCAGCCGCGGAACTCTGCATCAACCCGTTGAGGTTGACGTAGGTGCCTTCGTTTTCGGTAAACGGCGCAATCGGCAGCAGAACGTCGGCGTCATCACACACGTTTTTGAATGCCGACATGGCGACGACAAAATCTGCGCTCTTGATCGCATCGACGGCGTCGTCAGATCGCATGATGTCGAGTTCAGGCTCAATACCCAGCAGCAGCATCGCCGCAGGCGGGTTGTCGAGCATCGCGCCGGTGTTCTTGCCGGCAACGCTGGCAGCCGCGGAGCCGGGGCCGTGGTGGGCCACGTTTCCGGCAAGCCAGGCGCCGACACTGTTCGCCTCGGGCAGCTCGCCCGCGCTCGCGCCGGTCGCGGAACCGATGTACTGGGCGATCGCGCGCAGGGCCTGATACTCGGGATGCTGAGTCGCGAGAGAGCCAACAATAATTGCGGCATCACCTGCGGCTTCTTTCAGCGTTTTCGCGATTGCGCGCTCGGCGTCGCCAACGGTTCGTCCACGCTGCCACGCGGCAATCTCGGCAGGCAGCTGCTGCCCGGCCTCGGTGGCACATGCAGCGGCGACGGTCGCAAGCGCCGAAGCCAGATCTCGCGAAGGCGCGATCACGTCATTGCGCGTGCGAAAGATAAAATCAAAGTCTGCCGGATTCACGGCCATCATCTGGCCGCCCGCAAGCGATGCCTTGCGCAGACGTACTGACAGCAGAGGCTGTTCCTTGCGGATGTTGCTGCCGACAATAAGGCACGCCTTGAGCGAGTCCAGCGTTGCGACCGGACGACCCAGCGCCGGGCAGCCATCGGTGGCGTCGTCGAACGAGACCTGACGCAGGCGATGGTCAACGTTGCCCGAGCCCAGAGCGCGCAGCAGCTTTTGCGTGAGAAAATGTTCTTCGGTTGTCGCCGTCGGCGACACAAGCGCACCCAGATTGTCCTTGCCGCGCGACGCGATGACGGCCTTGAGCCCGTTCACGGCAACCTCGAGCGCATTCTTCCAGTCAGTGGTGACCCACTTGCCCGCCTGTTTGACCATGGGCTCGGTCAGTCGCTCGGCGCTGTTAACGCCTTCGTAGCTGTAGCGATCTCGATCCGAAATCCAGCATTCGTTGACCTCTTCGTTCTCTCGTGGCAGCACCCGCTTCACTTCGCCATGGGAAATCTGAACCTTGAGGTTGGATCCCAGCGAATCGTGAGGACTGATGCTGTCCTTGCTTTCAAGCTCCCAGGACCGCGCGCTGAAGCGATAGGGCCGTGACGTGAGCGCTCCGACCGGACACAGGTCAATCGAGTTACCGGACACTTCGGAATCCACAGTGGAGCCAATGAAGGCACCAATTTCCATGTTCTCACCGCGTCCGGCCGTGCCGAGTTCCATGATGCCGGCGATTTCCTGACCAAAACGAACGCAGCGTGTGCAGTGAATGCAGCGCGTCATTTCGGTTGAGATCAGTGGTCCGATCTCCTTGTTCTCAACAACACGCTTCTTTTCGGTAAATCGCGAAACGCCTTTACCGTAGCCGACCGCCTGGTCCTGCAGCGGACATTCGCCACCCTGATCGCAGACCGGGCAATCCAGCGGGTGGTTGATCAGCAGGAACTCCATGGTGCCCTTCTGGGCTTCCACGGCAAGTTCAGAACCTGTCTTGATGACCATGCCTTCGCCAACCGGCGTCGCGCAGGCAGGCAGGGGCTTGGGGGCCTTCTCGACTTCCACGAGACACATGCGGCAGTTCGCCGCGATGCTGAGCTTCTCGTGGTAGCAGAAACGCGGAATATAGATTCCAGCCGCGTCGGCAGCTTCGATAATCATGCTGCCGTCGGCGACTTCGAGTTTCTTGCCGTCTATCTCGATGTTGGCCATAGAAATTCTTTAACTCACTTACCTGTCGATTTCGCCGAAGACGATGTCCTGGGTACCAATGATCGCTACCACGTCGGACAACATGTGACCCCGCGCCATCTCGTCGAGCGCAGCCAGATGCGCAAACCCCGGCGCACGAATCTTGACGCGATAGGGCTTGTTCGCGCCGTCTGAAATCAGATACACGCCAAACTCGCCTTTAGGCGCTTCGATTGCGGCGTATGTCTCACCTTCAGGAACACAATAACCTTCGGTGAAAAGTTTAAAGTGGTGAATCAGCGACTCCATGTCGCCTTTCATGTCGCCACGACGCGGTGGAGCAAGCTTTGATCCGCCGACCATGATCGGTCCCTGGTTTTCGCGCAGCCACTTCACACACTGTTTGATGATGCGGTTTGACTCACGCATCTCCTGAATTCTGCACAGGTATCGGTCGTAGCAGTCGCCGTTGGTGCCCACCGGGATATCGAAATCCAGCTCGGGGTAAACCTCGTACGGCTCTTTACGACGCAGATCCCACTCAATGCCTGAACCCCGCAGCATGGGCCCGGTAAAAGCGAGCTGCATGGCGCGCTCGGGGGAAACAACACCGATATCGACGGTGCGCTGCTTCCAGA
>CALHMG010000306.1 GCA_938034705.1 uncultured Gammaproteobacteria bacterium | reverse complement strand
CGCCAGTCGGTAACCTGCGCTCGCGACGGTACCGGTCGCGTGGTCGTAGCCCGACGACGCATCGGCGGTGACGCGAATCAAGCGCGACACCCGGTTGCCAAAGCCGTCACGCTCGCCCCTGGCGGGGGCACCGCCGGCGGCGAACGGTATCTCGGGCGGGTCATAGGTATAGAGCAGGTAAACCCATGGCGTATTGGGAAAATTCGGATGCAAATCGATGGACAGCAGGCCGCGATCGCGCGAGCCGTTGACCTCATCGCTCAAGTCGAGAAAAGGATCAGGCATGACGGTGCCATCGGCCTGGACCACCAGCACGCGACCGTCTTTGGTTGCGACGTAAAAACGACCATCCGGCAGCGGCACGAACGCTACCGCCTGTGGGACATCGGATGCGACGGTTTCGATGGAGAAACCCGTCGGCAGGGTCTGCGCGTGGGCAAGTGTCGAAAACATGACGGCAACGGCGCAGAGCCAGGCTCTGGCGAGTTTGGCGATCAGCCAGACCGGGCTACCGAACGACGATGTGTTTACGCGCGCGAAGTTCGCGCGGGCGAAGTTCGCGCGGGCGAAATCCGCGCGGGCGATATTCGCGCGGGCAGTATTAGCGTGTGCTGAATCTGTACCGACGGCGGACGCACGTCGGCTGGCCCTGAAGACCGCGAATAAAAGCATATCCCCTCCTACCTGTCGGTCCGCAGTGGATACGTGCCCATCCGCGTTTTCCCGACAACCTTCCCCAAAAGACCGGGTTGCCCGATCACCAGTACACGCGAAGCAGTTTACGTGAGCCTGGTCGCGGTCGAGTGCCAAAAATGTGAATACCATTGAATTGCCACGGCATCGGGCATAAAAAAACGGCCTGGCAGCACAATCACCCCCACAGTGACACTTGCGCTGACCAGACCGGTCTCTCCCTTTCGGCCACCTACCCCTCGGCCGATTGATAATTAAAAATTAGTCGGTCTTTGCGCGATTGCCAGAAATGGAGTTTCAGAAATTGTTAAGTGCAACACGCGTCACAAACAGGTCCTCGTTGCAAGCCAGACACCCGACAATTTTGAACGTCAATCCCAACTTTGTATGCCGCCTGTAACCACGCTCCAGCCCGAGCGACGACGCCCCTCATCGGTGGCCCGGCGGCCCAAGCCAACTACCCGACGAATGCGGGCATCCGTCATGCTTTTGCGTGCGATGCGTGAGATAATTTGCCGCTAGATTTCGAGTCCGAAAAGGAGACACGGATTTGTTGACGTCATCGAGCTCTGAGTCAGTGGACTTCAAGAGCCTTCGCGGCCTCGCCGAACGACTGAACAGCCGAATCGTTGGGCAAAGCGGCCTCATCAATCGACTGATGATCGCGTTACTCGCGGATGGACATCTTCTGGTTGAGGGTGCGCCCGGTCTTGCCAAGACCAAAGCGATCCAGACGCTTGCAGACGAACTTGAGGGCGACTTTCAACGAATTCAGTTTACGCCCGACCTGCTCCCGTCGGACATTACCGGCACGGACATCTATCGCGCGGAAACGGGCGAGTTTGTTTTCCAGCCGGGGCCTGTTTTCCACAACCTGGTGCTTGCAGACGAGATCAACCGGGCACCGGCCAAGGTCCAGTCTGCGTTGCTCGAAGCGATGTCCGAACGCCAGGTCAGCGTGGGCACGCGCACCATGGAGCTGCCGGACCTGTTCCTTGTCATGGCAACGCAGAACCCCATCGAGCAGGAAGGCACCTACCCGCTACCCGAAGCGCAGCTTGATCGTTTTCTGATGCACGTCACCATCGGCTATCCAGAGGTGTCGGCTGAGAAAACCATATTGCAGCTCGCTCGCCGTGAGGCATTGCGCGAGGACCTGACTTCAGGACAGGCCGCGATCGCCACCACCGACATCATCCGGGCGCGTGAGGACGTCATGCGGTTACACATGGCCGAACCGGTTGAGGAATATCTGCTGCAGCTGATTCAGGCAACTCGCAATCCGAAGGCTTACGGAGACGCGCTTGACTCAACAATAGAATTCGGCGCCAGCCCGCGCGGCACCATAGCGATCGACCGTTGCGCGCGTGCACATGCGTGGCTTAACGAACGCGACTACGTGTCGCCCGACGACATCCAGGCCGTGATACACGACTGCCTGCGTCACCGCATAATTCTCAACTACGAAGCCGAAGCGGAAGGTCGGAACACCGACAGTGTCATCGACCAGATTCTCGATTTGGTGCCGGTGAGCTGATAGCTCACCGCACCAGGAACCCGGTATACAGCTAACGTGCAGCCAGCGTCACGCCAAAACAGCAACGCCAGTGAAGGTGTCTATGTTGACGTGGAGTCGCTGATTGCCAAGCGACACACCGCAGGCGATATCAACATCTTCAAACCCCAGCTGTCGCGGAGCATGCTGCTCGGCGATGTCCGGTCGCGTTTCAGAGGACGCGGCATGGAGCTTGAAGAAGTTCGCAAGTACCTCCCCGGTGACGACATACGATCAATAGACTGGCGCGTATCGGCGCGACTTGGCAGCACCCACACCAAACTCTTTGCCGAGGAACGCGAGCGACCGGTTCATATCGTTGTCGACCAGCGCGTCAACATGTTCTTTGGCTCAAGCCACCTGTTTAAATCCGCCATGGCCGCAGAGATGGCCGCGATCATCAGCTGGGCGGCCCTTGCGGGTAGCGACAGAATTGGCGGGCAGGTTCTCGGTGACCATGACCAGAGCTTTATCCGCGCCAAGCGCACCCGCCAGGCCGTCATGCATCTGCTGCGAGAGATCGCCCGCTTCAACAACGCATTGCCCGCGGACGAGCCGGGTGTTGATGCGGTGAGCCTCACCGATGCGCTGCAGGAGTGCAAACGGGTGGTACGACCCGGAACCGCGGTCTTCGTCCTGAGCGACTTTGCCGACTTCGACGACGCGGCCGCCAAGTGTCTCGGCTCCATCGGACGTCATACAGACGTGTCCCTGCTGCGAGTCACCGACCCGATTGAAGACGAACTCGCCATGACCGGTCGCGTGGGCGTCAGCGACGGCAAGGACACCCAGACCGTCGTGATCAACGACGACATCCGCGAGCGATACCTGCAGTCCCGCGCCGAGCTGACGG
>CALHMG010000305.1 GCA_938034705.1 uncultured Gammaproteobacteria bacterium | reverse complement strand
GATTCCGGTCGTTATCACCGTTTATAACGACAAGAGTTTCACGTACATCACCAAGACGCCGCCTGCGTCCGTGCTGCTGAAAAAGGCAGCTGGAATTCAGAAGGGCAGTGGTGTTCCCAATCGCGACAAGGTGGCCAGGGTGTCACGTAAGCAGCTTGAGGAGATTGCCGAAACCAAGATGAAGGATCTAAACGCCTTCAACATGGATATGGCAGTCAGAATCATCGCTGGCAGTGCGCGTAGCATGGGCATCGAGACGGACGAGGACGTATAACAATGGCAAAGACAGCTAAAAGACTTGCCGCCGCTTCTGAAGGCATAGATCGCGAAGCGTTCTACCCGATCCTCGAAGCGTTGGCCATGGTAAAGAAAGGTGCGAGCGCCAAATTCGACGAAACCGTCGACGTTGCGATCAACCTTGGCATCAACGCGCGCCAGTCAGACCAGAACGTGCGCGGCGCCACCGTCATGCCCAAGGGCACCGGTAAATCTGTTCGCGTGGCCGTGTTCGCTGAAGGGCCCGCTGCCGATGCGGCGAAAGAAGCAGGCGCCGACATCGTTGGACTCGACGATCTTGCCGAGGAAGTGAAAAAAGGCGAAATCAATTTCGACCTCGCTATCGCAACGCCTGACACCATGCGCGTTGTTGGACAGCTGGGTCAGGTGCTCGGTCCGCGTGGCCTGATGCCCAACCCCAAGGTTGGAACGGTTACGACTGATGTTGCGAAGGCCGTCAATGACGCCAAGGCTGGACAGGTCCAGTTTCGAATCGACAAGGCCGGCATCATTCATGCCGGGATCGGCAAGGCTTCTTTCGACGAAGCGGCGCTGAAGGAAAACCTTGATGCACTGATTGACGCGCTGAACAAGGCAAAGCCTGCTGCCGCGAAAGGTCAGTACATTCGACGTGTCACCGTCTCGAGCACGATGGGGCCGGGCGTTCGCGTTGATCGAAACACTCTCGACGTCTGAAGACGCGCGAGAGGGAAATATTTAGAGGTAAACAAGATTTGGGTTCCACTGGATCCGATGCCCCGAAGTCAAGGAGCTGAAGGTCTGGTGGAAATTGTCCAAGACCGCGTGGTGCCAGAGCGTGTCTGCAAAGCGTTGTTCGATTCAGAGCAGCTACTTGTGAACTTGCCGAGGCGTAATGGGGAAACCCGCCCGCGCAGACGGTGTACCCGAGCAGTCAGAACTACTTCTGCCTGACGGACACCATTTATTAACAGGAGATTGCTCACCAATGAGCTTGAACCTTGATCAGAAGAAAACTGTGGTGAGTTCCGTATCTGAGAGTCTTACAGATGCGAAAGCTGCAGTTCTCGCTGAGTACCGTGGTTTGACAGTGGAGCAGATGACGAACTTGCGTACGGAAGCACGCAACAACAACGTCTACTTCAAGGTCATTAAAAACACGCTGGCAAAGCGTGCTGTGGAAGGGACGGATTTCGCGTCTCTGTCGGAGCACCTGACTGGTCCAGTTGCGTTTGCTGCATCGGAAGATCCCGTTGCGGTTGCCAAGGTCATCAGCAATTTCGCTAAAGACAACGATGCGTTGAAGATTACGGCTGGCGTCATGGACGGCAACCCGATATCTGAAGCTGAAATCGGTGCTCTGGCGAAGCTGCCGAGTCGCGACGAACTGTTGGCAAAACTTATTGGCACCATGCAGGCACCTATTCAGAAGTTTGTTTCGACTCTGAACGAAGTGCCTTCTTCCTTCATGCGCACCCTGGGTGCGGTTCGTGATGCGAAGCCGGCCGATGCCGCTGCAGCTGAGGCCAAGCCGGCCGAGGCGGAGGCAAAGCCGGATGACGCGCAAGCAACGGAAGCGAAGCCTGATGACGCCGAGTCATCCGAGGCCAAGCCAGACGAAGCGCCGGCAGCCGACGAGTAGAACTTGAGTACACAGAACAATTTCAATCATTCACGTTAAATATGGTCCGTTCGGATTGCGACGCAATTCGAATTCAGGAGAAAACTAAAAATGGCACTTTCAAAAGAAGAAATCATCGACGCGATTGCCGAGATGTCAGTTCTCGACCTGTCTGAAATGATTTCAGAGATGGAAGAGAAGTTCGGCGTTTCAGCAGCAGCGGCAGTTGCAGTAGCAGCACCGGGTGCGGCAGCAGGCGGCGGCGAAGCTGCGGCTGAAAAGGACGAGTTCGACGTTATCCTCACAGGATTCGGCGACAAGAAAGTAGGCGTCATCAAGGCGGTTCGCGGCATCACGGGTCTTGGCCTGAAAGAAGCCAAGGACCTGGTCGAAGGCGCACCGAGTCCAGTCAAGGAAGGCGCTGCCAAAGCAGAAGCCGAAGATTTCAAGAAGCAGCTTGAAGAAGCTGGCGCGACGGTTGAGCTTAAGTAAGACCGGACGCAGATTGATATCTGACAACACCAGGGCAAGAACCCATTCAAGGTGTGACAGCTCCTTGAATGGACGTTCTGCTCCCGCGAACGCCGCGCGTGGTTCTGAACCATGTGCGGCTTCGTGCGCTTTGCCAAATCTGTCATCGCGGCTTAACCACCGCACAAATTTTGATTGCTCTGATCGTAACGGGGACGTTGATTCAGGTTTGGATTCACGTTCGTCGATTCAGGTAATCCAACGCGTCGGCACGCAGCTTAACGCCGGCCTTTACCACTAAGACCTAACGAGGCACCTCATGGGATATTCCTTCACCGAGAAGAAGCGGATTCGCAAGAGCTTTAAAAAGCAGTCGACGGTTCTCGATGTACCGCCACTGCTTGATATTCAAAAGCAGTCTTACGCCAAGTTTCTGCAGGCTTTTGTTCCGCCTGAGCAACGCATCGATCTTGGACTTCAGGCTGCGTTTAAATCGGTCTTTCCAATCGAAAGCTACAACGGCTCGGCATCGCTTGAGTTCGTAAGCTATCGACTGGGTACTCCTCCATTCGACGTCAAAGAGTGCCAGCAGCGTGGATTGATCTACGCCGCGCCTCTGCGCGTGATCCTGCGCCTTGTGATCTACAACAAGGACGAGACCACCGCATCGGGCAGCAAGACTGTCAAGGACGTGAAGGAGCAAGAGGTCTACATGGGCGACATGCCGCTCATGACCGAGAACGGAACCTTCGTGATCAACGGAACCGAGCGCGTCATCGTGTCTCAGCTGCACCGCTCACCCGGTGTGTTCTTCGATCACGATCGCGGCAAAACGCATTCAAGCGGCAAGCTGCTGTTCTCATCACGCGTGATCCCTTACCGCGGTTCCTGGCTCGATCTCGAATTCGACCCGAAGGATCTGCTGTATATCCGCATCGACCGTCGCCGAAAGCTGCCGGCTACGGTTCTGTTGCGTGCGCTGGGCTATTCCACTGCTGAAATTCTCGCGATGTTCTACGAGAACGACACCTTCCATCTCGGTGAGTCCGACATGCAGATCGAACTGGTTCCGGAGCGCCTGCGCGGTCTTGAACTCGACTTCGACCTGACGGACAAAAAAGGTGACGTCGTTATCGAAGAGGGCAAGCGTATTACCGCCCGCAACGTGCGCAAGCTCAACGACATGATCGGCAAGAGCAAGGCCAAGACGGCCAACCACTTTGGCGTGCCGGATACGTTCCTGACGAATCCTGATTCGCCAAAGACTCTCGCCATGGACATCGTTAACGCTGAAACCGGCGAGCTCTTTGCTGCGGCGAACGATCAGATCACGGACGAGTTGCTCGAGACACTGCGCGGTGCAGGCGTCGAGTCGATCCAGACGATCTACACCAACGACCTCGACTGCGGACCGTTTATCTCGGACACGCTGCGCGTCGACAGCACGACCTCCGAGCTTGAAGCTCAGGTCGAGATCTATCGCATGATGCGTCCCGGTGAGCCGCCAACAAAGGACGCCGCGCAGACTCTGTTTACCAATCTTTTCTTCAACCTCGACCGCTACGACCTGTCGGCGGTTGGTCGAATGAAGTTCAACCGACGTCTCCAGCGTGACATGGACGAGGGTCCGGGCACGCTTTCCAAAGGCGATATCTGCGACGTAATGCAGACGCTGGTCGGACTCAAGAACGGCAAGGGCGAGATTGACGATATCGACAACCTCGGTAACCGGCGCGTGCGCTCCGTTGGTGAACTGGTCGAGAACCAGTTCCGTGTCGGTCTGGTTCGAGTCGAGCGTGCCGTACGCGAACGTCTCAGCCTTGCCGAGAGCGAGCAGCTGACGCCTCAGGATCTGATCAACGCCAAGCCGGTTTCGGCTGTGGTCAAGGAGTTCTTCGGATCCAGTCAGCTGTCCCAGTTCATGGACCAGACCAACCCGCTGTCAGAAGTGACACACAAGCGCCGTGTTTCAGCGCTTGGCCCGGGCGGTCTGACCCGCGAACGTGCCGGCTTTGAAGTTCGCGACGTACACCCGACGCACTACGGCCGGGTTTGTCCGATTGAGACGCCAGAAGGTCCAAACATTGGCCTCATTAACTCGCTGGCTGTCTACGCGCGAACCAACGAATACGGTTTTCTTGAAACGCCTTACCGCGTTGTCGAAAACGGTCGCGTAACGGATCACATCGACTACCTGTCAGCGATCGAAGAGCGCCTTTTCAGAATTGCCCAGGCCAATGCCCGTCTTGATGACAAAGGCAATCTTGAAGACAACCTGGTGACGTGTCGTTACCTGAACGAAACCACGCTGGCCTCACGCGATGACATTAACTACATCGACGTTGCGCCATCGCAGATCGTGTCAGTTGCCGCGGCGCTGATTCCGTTTCTCGAGCACGACGACGCGAACCGGGCCCTCATGGGTTCGAACATGCAGCGTCAGGCCGTACCGACACTGCGCAGTGAAAAGCCTCTGGTAGGTACCGGTATCGAACGAACGGTTGCTGTTGACTCTGGTGTCACCGTCACGGCCCGTCGTGGTGGTCTGGTCGACTCCGTCGACGCGAGCCGTATCGTTGTTCGGGTTAACGACAACGAAATCAAGGCTGGTGAGTCGGGTGTCGATATCTACAACCTGACCAAGTACACGCGTTCGAACCAGAACACCACGATCAACCAGCGACCGCTGGTGAAGATCGGCGACAAGATTGCGGCCCGTGACGTACTGGCCGACGGTCCTTCAACCGATATGGGTGAACTGGCGCTGGGTCGCAACGTGCTGGTCGCGTTCATGCCCTGGAATGGTTACAACTTTGAGGATTCGATCCTCATCTCGGAGCGCATCGTTTCCGACGATATGTTCACGACGATCCATATTGAAGAACTGTCCTGCGTAGCTCGCGACACCAAGCTGGGTGCCGAAGAGATTACTCGCGACATTCCAAACGTCGGCGAATCGGCTCTGGCCAAACTCGACGAGTCCGGCATCGTCTACGTCGGCGCGGAAGTGACTTCGAGCGATGTTCTGGTTGGCAAGGTGACGCCCAAGGGTGAAACCCAGCTCACGCCAGAGGAGAAGCTCCTGCGTGCGATCTTTGGCGAGAAGGCATCTGACGTCAAGGACACCTCCCTGCGCATGCCTTCAGGCATGTCGGGCACGGTGATCGACGTGCAGGTGTTCACTCGAGACGGTGTTGAGAAAGACGCCCGCGCGATGTCGATCGACGGTTCCGAGCTCGAAGGTGTTCGCAAGGACCTCGACGATCAGTTTCGTATCGAGGAAGAAGACGCCTACGAACGTATCGAGCGCGTGCTGAACAACAAGACTGCCGAGGGTGGACCGAACGGTCTTTCCAAGGGTGACAAGATCACCAAGGCGTATCTTTCCGATCTGGCACGTCGTCAGCTGTTTGACGTTCGCGTCAGCGAAGAAGAAGCAAACGAGCAGATCGAGAACATCCGCGCGTCACTTGCAGGCAAGAAGGTTGAGTACGACGCACAGTACGAAGACAAGAAGGCCAAGCTTGATGCCGGTGACGACCTCGCCCCCGGCGTGTTGAAGATGGTCAAGGTTTTCGTAGCGGTTCGTCGTCGTCTGCAGCCAGGCGACAAGATGGCGGGACGTCACGGTAACAAGGGTGTGATCTCACGCATCGTGCCTGTCGAAGACATGCCGTACATGGAAGATGGCACCACGGCGGACATCGTGCTGAACCCGCTTGGTGTGCCGTCGCGCATGAACGTGGGTCAGGTGCTTGAAGTTCACCTGGGCCTTGCGGCGCATCACCTCGGACGCAAGATCGAGGCAATGCTCAAGCAGGAGCGGCAGGTCAGTGAGGTGCGCAGTTTTCTCGGCGAGGTCTACAACTCCAGTGGACACGTCGAGGACCTCGACTCGCTGAACGACACCGACATCATGGAACTCGCACAGAACCTGAAAAAAGGTGTGCCGATGGCGACACCGGTTTTCGACGGTGCCGAGGAATCCGAGATCAAGCGCATGCTCAGCCTGGCTGATCTGCCCAGCAATGGTCAGGTCTGGCTGACCGATGGCCGAAGTGGCGAACGCTTCGACCGACCGGTTACGGTTGGCTTTATGTACATCCTCAAGCTCAACCACCTGGTTGACGACAAGATGCACGCGCGCTCCACAGGTCCATACAGTCTCAT
>CALHMG010000304.1 GCA_938034705.1 uncultured Gammaproteobacteria bacterium | reverse complement strand
ATACAGACTTGTATCCACCTTGATTATGAATGATTACCTTGATTTGCAAATGCAGGTTTCATCTGGGGCATCTGGATTCGTATCTGTCTTGTAAAACGTTAAACCTGAATACGCCAGGTTAATCAAAACTAGCGCATTCAGGCTGCTGATCAGGCATTACTTACTAACCTTGATGTGCCAATATCGGCTGCACACAGTAGCACCTGTGCTAATTCTTCTGGTACCGACGAGGTAGGGAAATGACCTGACTCCAATTCGAACACCGAGTCAATCGGCCAATTCTCAATCATGATGTCCTGCATTGCCGGCGAGATCATTTTGTCAATACCAGTTCGAATGTACGTCTTTGGGATAGACCCGAATCTTTCGTCACTCAAAACGACTTTAACACTTCTCGGGAACTCTTTGATTTGATTAGATATTTAAAGTGCCCCGATCGGGACTATCGCGTCGAGCGCGCTGCGTATACGGGTTCTATACCCGAGATCGCGAGCTTGCTTGACCATGCTGAATCGGATCGCTAACCTTCCTAGTTCTGATTCAGAAAACAACTCTATATATGGAGAAGAGTTACTATGTCTAAGAAGCAAGACACAAACGATCGCCGCAAGGCGCTTAAGGCCATCCTGGCAGGTTCTGGTGCTGTTGCAGCTGTAAAAGCTGGCGAGAACAGCTGGAGCAAGCCTCTGGTGGATTCTGTTGTTGTTCCTGCACACGCGCAGACTTCTGCTGCGGCTGGTTCAGGTTCAGGTTCTGGTTCAGGCGGCGCAGCTACTTAAGCAGCGCAGCTTCAAACCAGAAGCAACAAGAAAAGCCCGGCTGTCTGCCGGGCTTTTTTGTTGGCTCTCGTTTTAGTTTGATCAGATTTTATTCGGTCGTCATCGATCCGGCCGCAGCGACTTAAGCGATACCCTAACGCTACCTTCTTTCGGGCAACCCGTTATGCACGACCGCTTAACCCATGTCGTTCACGTCGCACCCCACTTTGGCTACGCGGCACTTGAGACCCTGCTGCTCGCGCGCGCATCGAGCGTTGCTGCAACGCCTGACATCGCGGTCGCTCTGTACAAAGACTCCCTGAAGGATGTTCACGCGCACTGTGGCGATTCGATTTTGCTGTTGAGCCTGCTCAATCGTTCTTCCCACAGATTCGACATCCTGCAGGCGTCGCCACCACTCCCGGCAGTTGCCGATATGCTCGAGCGCGCGTGGCACGAAACCACCGGCGACTATCTGATCTATACCGATCCCGATGTCTGCGTGGCGCCGGAGTTCTTTAACGTGATCTCGTCGACGGTTGCCGATGGCGGCGAGGCGTACTGCATTACCCGCAGTGAACAGCCCCTGACCGATCCCGACTGTATCGTCGTGCGCCGGGATATTCTGACCCAGCTTAAATCCCGCGACGTGCTCGCGGGGGCGCCCCGTTCAACACTGGGACTGCTCGCCGGATGCATGGCCCACGCGCAGGGTTTCAGAATTATTGACGACGCCAACGTCACCCGGCGATCCTCACTGGGACGCATCGAGGACGCGGCGGTGGCAACCTACAACCACCGCCTGACCCGCAATATTCTCAAGCGTGAGCTGTCGATGATGCGCGGCACGGAGTTCAGTGGTGCGATCAGCCAGCTTATTCGTGACTCCTGCACCAGTTTTAGCCCTTCGCGCACCTGAAAAAGGCTTTTCCGGGACTGACGCTTCGATCCGCGTGCCGGTTGGATGACCATCGTCCTGCCCCGCTAAACCGATTAGACTGGGAGCCCTGTAATCACTGATGTCGTGAGCCCCACGACAGGACACTGTTGTCCCTGGAGGATCCTCTGGAATGAGCGCTACCGCGATCGCCGCCAACAACCTCGTCAAGATTTTTGGCAGCGGGCCCAATGCGGTTACCGCACTCGACAACGTCAGTCTGACCATCAGCGACAACGAGTTTTTTACCCTGCTTGGCCCCTCTGGCTGCGGCAAGACCACACTGCTGCGACTGATCGCGGGCTTTGAGCAACCCACCGAGGGTGACATTGAAATCTTCGGCTCTGCGGTCGCCGGCCTGCCCCCCTATGAGCGACCGGTAAATACCGTATTCCAGCACTACGCTCTGTTTCCGCACATGAATATCGCCGAGAACGTTGGCTTCGGTCTCAAGATGCTCGGTCGTGAACAGCGCGAGATAGACGAGGCTGTGACGACATCTCTCTCGCTGGTAAAAATGGAAGAGTTCGCCACGCGCACGCCGGCCCAGCTCTCGGGTGGCCAGCAACAGCGCATCGCGCTGGCCCGGGCCCTGGCGCCCCGCCCCAAAGTGCTGCTGCTCGATGAGCCGCTGTCAGCACTGGATCTGAAACTGCGTCAGGCCATGCGGACCGAGTTGAAGACCCTGCAGCGAGACACCGGCATCACTTTCGTTTTCGTGACGCACGATCAGGAAGAAGCGCTGACCATGAGTGATCGTATTGCGGTGATGTCGGCCGGACTGATTCAGCAGATCGGTACCGCGCGCGATATCTACGAACGACCCGATAATCGTTTCGTTGCCGATTTCATTGGCGACAGTAACTTCATCTCGGCGACGATCGATGTCATCGATTCCGACGTCGCCCACTGCGTGATCGGCAACGGCCTGACGATCCCGACCCAGCTCGTCGGCGATCACAGGGTCGGCGATACCGTGACGCTTGCGATTCGCCCCGAGAAGATCGGCCTCAGCGGCGGCGGTGACTGGATTATCAAGGAGTCGATCTATCTCGGCACCGACACCAGCTACCGCATTGCCAGCGGCACGCAGGAGATGACGGTGCGAGAGCAGAACGCCCGGACGGGTACCGCAAGGTTCAACGTCGGAGACGCCGTATCGCTGGATGTTGCGGCTCAGACCACGACAATGTTGCGCGACTGAGGTTCACGAACGACGATGAATCTCCCTCAGAATCCTGCAACACGACGCTTTCTGGGTCTGCTTCCGGCATGGCTTGTCATTGGCATTTTCATGGTGATGCCCATGATGATCCTGCTGGTGTTCTCGTTTATGGAGTCGGACCCCTACGGCGGTGTCGATCCGGGATTTACGATAGAGGCCTATCGACAGATCCTGTTTGATCTGAATTTCGACGACGAGCTTGAATTCGATCCGGTGTACCTGATCATCATCGGTCGTTCGATACTGCTCGCGCTCATCGCAGTGTTCGGCTGCCTGATCTTCGGCTTTCCGGTTGCCTACTACATCACGCGCCAGGAACGACGTGTACAGAACATGCTGCTGTATCTCGTCACCATTCCTTTCTGGACAAACCTGCTGGTCCGCACCTACGCGTGGATTCTCATACTGTCTGGCGATGGTGTAATCGAACAGCCTTTAAAGTCTCTTGGCATCATCGAAAACTCTCTTGAGATGATGTACACCAACGGCGCTGTCGCGACCGGACTGGTCTATTCATATCTGCCGCTGATGGTGCTGCCGATCTACGCAAGCCTGGAGAAGCTTGACTTCAGGCTGGTTGAAGCCGCGCACGATCTCTATGCCTCGCGTTTTCAGGCCTTTAAACAGGTGATCGTGCCGCTCGCCAAGCCCGGCATCATCGCAGGCTGCATTCTGGTGTTCGTGCCAAGCGTTGGAGCATTTATTGCACCCGACCTTCTGGGCGGCGGCAAAAAGCTCATGCTCGGATCACTCATACACCTGCAGTTTGCATCAAGTCGCAACTGGCCCTTCGGTGGCGCTATCGCCATGCTGCTGCTCGCGTTTGTCATGATCGCGCTGCTGTGGCAGCTGCGATCGGCACGCAAGCGAATGGAAGAATCAGGATGAGCAAGAAAAAATCCTTCACGCTCGGAGAATTGCCGGGCGCCAAGATCTGGACGTTGGCGTTCTTTATCTATCTGTATGCACCAATGGTGGTGCTCGTGGTGTACTCGTTTAACGAAAACCGGCGGGTGATGAACTGGACGGGGTTCAGCCTTGACTGGTACGCCAAGGCTTTCGCCAACGACAATATCCAACGTGCCGCATGGAACAGTCTGATGATCGCGCTGGTGGCAACGGTTTGCGCGGTCACCATTGCGACGCTTGCCGCGCTGATCCTCGGTCGGCGAAACAATTTTCGCGGCAAAGACACTTCCACAGGTTTAATCAGCCTGCCCCTGGTCGTGCCCGAGATCGCGACGGCAGTCGCCACGCTCTGTTTCTTTGCCGTCGTTGGCATTCAGCTGGGCCTTATCAGCGTAATCATCGCGCACACGGTGTTCTGTATCCCGTTTGCCTTTTTGCCCATTCGAGCGCGACTGGAGGGAATGGATGACACGCTCGAGCAGGCATCCCGCGATCTCTATGCTAACGACTGGCAGACATTTCGCTACGTAACCCTGCCGTTGTTGATGCCCGGCATCTTCGCTGGAGCCATGCTCTCGTTTATCATTTCCATCGACGACTTCATCATCACGCTGATGGTTGCCGGCGCAGGTTCGACTACCCTGCCGCTTTACATCTACGGGATGATCCGTCGCGGCATTACCCCCGAGGTCAATGTGATCTCCACGGTGATGCTGGCCATATCAATCGTTTTTATCACCGCGTACTGGCTGCTCACTCGCCGCCAGTCCGTGACTACCCATTAAAAAAGCAAAATATTTGTACTCCCCAGGACTGAAAGAGGACTCACTGATGAAGAAGTTGCTGATTGCTGCGGTATCCAGCGCAGTGTTGAGTTTCGCGGCATCCGGCGCTTACGCGGCGGGCGAACTTAACTTTTACAACTGGACCGACTACACCCCGGACGATCTCCTGGAAAAATTCCAGAAAGAAACCGGTATCAAGGTCAATCTGGACACCTATGACTCCAACGAAACGTTGCTCGCCAAACTCAAGTCTGGCGCAACCGGCTACGATCTTGCCGTGCCGAGTCAGAACTTTCTCGAGATCATGGTCAAAGAAGGTCTGCTCGAGGAAGCCAACGTAGCTTCGATGCCTAACTACAAGTACGTCGACGCTCGATTCAAAAACCCGACATGGGATCCGGAGCAGAAATACTCCAGCCCATGGCAGATGGGAACAACTTCATTTGTTATTCGCACCGACCTTTACGATGGCGACTGCTCATCGCTGAAAGAGTTCTTCGAGCCTACCGGCAAGGCCGTGGGCCAGCTCGGCGTGTTCAAAACGCCTGAAGAAGTCATGAACCAGGCGCATCTGTATCTCGGCCAGGAAATGTGCACCGAGAAGAATGAAGACTTCAAAGCGCTGCAGAAACTGTTCGAAGGACAGAAGCCGGCCGTGAAGATCTACTCCTCAGAAGGCACACCTGATCGCATCGTCGACGGCACCGTCGTGATGTCATCGGGCTGGAACGGCGACATGTTCAATGCGCGCACCAAGGAAGGTGGTACAACGGTCAAGTACTGCTATCCAAAAGAAGGCGTGGTCGGCTGGTTCGACAGCCTCGTTATCCCGAAGGGCGCGAAGAACATCGAGGCCGCGAAAAAATTCATGGACTTCGTCATGAAGCCCGAGAACATGGCGCTGGTTTCAAACTTTGCTTCCTACGCCAACGCCATCCCGGATTCCGCACCATTTTTGAATCCTGAACTCGCTGATGCGCCTGAGCTCAAGGTTCCAAACGGGATCCCCATCGCGTTCGGTCAGTCCTGTGGCGAAAAGTACATCAAAGCGGTGGACAAAATCTGGACCAAACTGCTCCAGTAATTTGCAAGTCGCGATATGCTGACAGTGCGAACCCCGCGCGTCAGCCCGAAAAGGCGGTGCGATTGTGCACCGCCTTTTTCGTTTCAACCTGTCAGACAAGATCATAAAAATGAAGACTGTACTTAGCGAAGACCATCGCCTTCACTTTCCCAAAGGCGAACTTTTTGGTGGTCAACTGGTTCGCCCCTTCGAATGTCCCGAGCGCTGGGATCACGTCGTCAACCGACTCA
This sequence comes from uncultured Gammaproteobacteria bacterium, assembly GCA_938034705.1. GTDB lineage: Bacteria > Pseudomonadota > Gammaproteobacteria > Arenicellales > CALHMG01 > CALHMG01. Next base: position 8,159 of record CALHMG010000304.1, on the reverse strand, counting down.
AGGCGGTCGGACTCGATGACTTCGTCGCACCCGGTGATTTCCGTCGTGATGGCGCGACGCGAGTACACAGCGAAAATTTTGTAGCGTTTCTCGAAAGCGCCTGGAGCCTCTGGGCAAAAGAAGGCTTCGAGGGCGAAGCGTTACCATCGGTATTCCCGGCAAGACGCATGCGCCAGCGTGAACCGGATCACATCGACGGCAAGCTTGGCTATTACGCCATGGCGATCGAAACCGCCATCACCGAAGGCACGTGGCAGGCGGCTGCGGCGAGTGCCGCGATCGCCCAGAAGGCATCGGATCTGATTTTGGCTGGAGATCAATGCGCCTTTGCGTTGTGTCGCCCGCCCGGTCACCACGCCGGCCGCGACCTGTACGGTGGCTACTGTTTTCTGAACAACGTCGCAATTGCGGCGCAGCAGTTCATCGACAACGGTGCAAAGCGTGTCGCCGTACTCGACGTTGACTTCCACCACGGTAACGGGACCCAGGACATATTCTACAACCGTGACGACGTCCTTTTTGCGTCGCTTCACGGCGATCCCAAAGACGCGTTTCCACACTTTCTCGGCTACGCCGATGAAACCGGCGAGGGACCGGGCGAGGGTTTCAACGCCAACTACCCGCTTGCACCCGGTACGCCCTACAGCAAGTGGTGCACCGCACTCGATGACGCGCTGCGCCGAATCAGTGCTTTCGACGCCGACGCGCTTATGGTCTCGCTCGGCGTAGATACATTTGAGAACGATCCGATAAGTTTTTTCAAACTGAAGTCCGACGACTACATCGACTACGGCAAGCGAATTGCGGCTCTCAATCTACCGACCCTCTTTGTCATGGAAGGTGGCTATGCGGTTGAGGAAATCGGCATCAACACGGTCAACGTCCTGACCGGTTTCCTGGAAAACTAGATATGCAGAATGATCCAGCGTCCAGCCGGGACAGTCGCTACGACGTGCTGTTTGAGCCGGTACAGATTGGCCCGGTAACGGCGAAAAATCGCTTCTACCAGGTGCCGCACTGTAACGGTGGTGGCTACCGCGATCCGTCATCGGTGGCCCGTATGCGCGGCATCAAGGCCGAAGGCGGGTGGAGCGTCATCAACACCGAGCAGGTTGAAATTCACCCGACTTCGGAGATCGCGCCCTTTATCGAGCTGCGCCTGTGGGACGACGACGACATGCCGTCCCTGGTCCGCATGGTTGACGCGATACATAAACACGACGCGCTGGCAGGGATTGAGCTTTGCTACAACGGCATGAACGGACCCAACCTGTATTCGCGCGAGGTACCGCTCGGTCCGCAGAACATGCCCATCATGACCTTCACCTACGACCCCGTGCAGGCGCGCGCGATGTCGCTCAAGGACATCCGTAATCTTCGTCGCTGGCACAGGAACGCGGCGATACGCGCCCGCGACTGCGGCTTTGATCTCGTTTACGTCTACGGCGCCCACGGTTTCGGTGTGATCCAGCATTTTCTTTCCAGCTGGAGCAACCAGCGCACTGATGAATACGGTGGCTCGCTGGAAAATCGCGCACGCCTGCTGCGCGAAATTATTGAAGACACCAAGGATGCCGTCGGCGACAAATGTGCAGTACCCGTGCGCCTGCTCATCGACGAACTGATGGGCGACAAGGGCCTTACCAACAACGAGGTTCGCGACGTCATCGGCATGCTCGGTGAACTTCCCGATCTCTGGGACCTGACTCACGGCAGCTGGGATGAAGACTCGGGGACGTCGAGATTCAAGGACGAAGCCGCCCAGGAGTCTCTGGTCAAAGGCTTTAAGGAACTCACCACCAAGCCCGTCGTCGGGGTTGGCAGGTTTACGTCACCGGACACGATGGTCCGAATGGTCAAAAGCGGCATCCTCGACTTTATTGGCTGCGCGCGCCCGTCTATTGCCGACCCGTTTCTGCCAAACAAAATCAATGAAGGTCGGGTCGAAGATATTCGAGAGTGCATCGGTTGCAACATCTGCGTAACCGGCGACATGACGGGCGGGATCAGTCGATGTACACAAAATCCAACCTTCATGGAGGAATGGCGCAAGGACTGGCACCCGGAACTCATGCAACGCAAAGGGGCGAGCAGCAATGTGCTTGTCGTTGGTGCGGGTCCTGCCGGGATGGAAGCCACTCGCGCCCTTGGTCTGCGCGGCTATGACGTCGCTCTAGCCGAGGCCAGCCAGCACTACGGTGGCCGTGTGCGCCTCGAGTCTGCGCTGCCCGGTCTTTCCGTCTGGGGTCGCGTCAGCGACTATCGCGAGCAGCAGATTATCAAACAGGCCAACGTGCAGACGTACTTCGACAGCAGACTCGATACTGAACAGATACTGGAATTCGGATTCGAAAACATTGCGATAGCGACCGGCTCCACCTGGCGACGCGACGGCGTGGGGCGACAGCACCTTGTGCCGATGCCAATCGCAGACGACGCAAACATCTTTACCCCGGATGACCTGATGAATGGCCGAACGCCAACCGGCCGCGTGCTGCTATTTGATGACGACCACTTTTATATTGGCGCAGTGCTGGCGGAACTGCTGATCGAAAAGGGTTGCGAGGTCAGTTTTGTCACGCCCGCGGCGACCGTTTCGGAATGGACCGTCAATACGCTGGAGCAGGGCTTCATTCAAAAGCGACTCATTGAACTTGGCGCCGACATACATGTCACCAAAAACGTAACACGCGTCAATGCGAGTTCGGTTGAGATCGAATGTACCTACACGGGACGCATTGAAGAGCTGGCCGCGGATTCGGTCGTGCTTGTTACTTCAAGATCGCCTGAGGACAGCCTGTTCCTCGAACTCGAAACACGCGAACAGGAATGGGCCGATCACGGCATCAAATCAGTCAAGGTACTGGGTGACGCGCAAGCCCCTGCTCCAATAGCCTGGGCCACCTATGCCGGCCATCGTTACGCTCGCGAGCTGGACGAACCGGACCGTGGTGACGCGGTTCCCTTTCGCCGCGAACGGGTTGGCATGGCGACACGCTGAGCGCTTCAGCCCGCCGTTTTTTTCTGCCGACACGGTGTATGCCCGCGGTCTACGTATCGGTTTTTGACCTTGGGCGTAGACCTCAGTCGGGTCGGGGCGTAGCCGGTTCGAATCTGGATCGTCTGCAGGCGATTGCCTTTTTCTTCGGGGTGGTCGCGCTTCCACAAGCGACACTTGTATCGCGTGTAGTGCAATCGAAGATCCTCAGATGATTTTTCTGCCAGCCGACCGTGAAAACGGCGCCAGCGATAGTACTTGAAGTGGGCGGAGAAGTTGGTCGGCTTTTCCAGTGAGGCCGCCCCGTCGATACCCCTGAAAATATCGACACGCGATCCGTCCTTGCGAACACCCTCGATGACCGGCCAACGCGTGTAGGTACTCGCCGATGCGAGATTGAACATTTCCCAGCGCTGTCCAAGACCGAGCGCGGTGCGAATATTTTTGGTCACCGCCGGTGGACCCGGCACCCTGCTGACCTGGGAGAGATTGATCTGAAACACCAGGACGCTGAGCGCGATGACAACGATCGCGGCAACGATGCTGCGGTGCGGCGTGGTTTCTCGCCAGGGCATCAACGCTTTGGTCACCCGACCGAATCCATCACGCCGATTGCCGATGAAATGATAGATCCGATCCCCAAGGCCGAGCTTGCCCACGAGCCTCATCGGCCATGACAGCCAGAACAATACCGGACTGCGGCTGACAAGCCAGGTCAGTGCCTCCCATTCGAGTCGCACCGGCGCATCACCATGCGCCACTACCCAGCTGTCATGCTTTTCGAGAATGGGTCCGGCGACGGCATCATCCTGGGCCGGCAGGATCCTGATGCCCGGAAGAATCAGCATCGTTCGCAGGAGATGAACCGTTTTCAGGCAGAACTCACACCCTTTGTCGTAGTAGACAACGATGTTCTCACTGCGCCTCGCCGTCCAGCGCTTGTTGAGAAAATCCCAGCACTCCGAGGGCACAAGCAAAACCAGCGAAGCGATGCTGATAAACGGGAAGTACCCAACGTTCAGAAGCAGGACAAATCCGATGTGCATGCAGATCAGCAAAAACAGAACCGGCAGTCTGATCCACGGGAAAAAGAACGGCACGAACATCAACAGCGGTCCGATCAGCTCGATCAGGTAAACGAAGCGGGTCAGCAGGGACAGAATAAAAGGAACATGTTCGACAACCCAGTGGCCGAGCGGCGTGATCATGTGCTGGGCATGCAGGACGTATTCGATCGCCGTAAATTCGGAAGTCCAAAGCGGACTCACCTTCAGCAGAGCACCCACCCAGTACACGTACATCACCTGCATCAGTATCGCCACGGTTGCGATATTGAAATGGGCGGCCGCCGGGTATGGGTCTTTGCGTTCAAGTGCCGCGTCCACCGAGAACCGCGCGCCCAGCGGAAGAAAGAAGCCGAACAGCAGCAGCAGTCGCAGCAGAGCGTCGGAGCCTTCAATTAAAAACGGATTACGGTACTGAATGGAAATCACGAGGACCCAGCAGACGAAGGTCATGGCACGGGTGCGGTAACCCACCAGCAGCGCCAGACCCGCCAGCAGAGTGAGGATCTGAAGCGCCACCGCAAAAGTCGGCGAGCCGTTGAGAAAATACACAGACCATGTCGCCGAGCCAAAATAGTTCATCGCGCTCGACAGTGGCAGCACACCCTTGTCTGTAAGAAACGCAAAGGTGTGCGGCAACCGCATCAGCATGTCGGCAACAATCACGCCACCACAGATCACCCGGAACAGAGCGAGTGATCGATAGTCGATAGAAAATGCCCGTCTCAGGTCAGAGCCGACACGTCGCAGCCAGGAGTTGGTTTCATCCATGAATATCAGTGACTGCCAGACGAAAAAAGTGAACCCGCGAACATTGTAAGGTCAGCAGCCACCGATGCGATAGATCACCGGATCAACAACCCGGGTCAGCCGTCCGGGAATCCAAGAGTTTCCGTCCGCCCCATGCAGCCATTGCCCCCGAAGGGACGCCCTACCGACAGCAGCCGGCGCCGCAGAAGCGAAGCTTCTGCCCGCCCCCGAAGGGACACCGTACCGACAGCAGCCGGCGCCGCAGAAGCAAAGCTTCTGCCCGCCCCCAAGGGATAATCGCCCCCATCAGCAGCAGGCGCTGCAGAAGCAAAGCTTCTGCCCGCCCCCGAAGGGGGCGCCTAATACCGACCGATAATCGACACGCTTGAAACGTTCTGGCTGGGGAAGCCACCCAGATTGTGCGTCAGGCCGAGCGTTGGATCATCGAGCTGGCGTTCACCCGCGCGGCCCTGGAGCTGCAGGTACATTTCGTAGAGCATGCGCAGGCCCGAAGCACCAATCGGATGACCAAAGCACTTCAGTCCCCCGTCAATCTGACACGGCGTGCTGCCCTCGGCGTCATACTTGCCGTCAAGGGTATCGGTAACCACGCGTCCTTCATCAGACAGACCAAGGTCTTCCATGGTCACCATTTCGGTAATCGAGAAACAGTCGTGCACCTCGGTCATTGAAAGCTCGGCGCGTGGATCCTTGATGCCGGCCTCATCGTACGCGCGAGCGGCCGCAGCGCGGGTGGTCAACAGCGATGCGCCATCCCACGAAGCATGACCGGACTCGATGCCGTTCGAGACGCTCAGCTGCAACGCCTTGACGCTGACGAGATCCGTTTTACCAAGCCCCTTCGCAATGTCCGGCGTCGTGACGATCGCACACGCGGAACCATCACTGACACCACAACAGTCGAACAGTCCAATCGGTTCGGCAACCATGGGTGCATTCAATGCCTGCTCTTCGGTAATCGCGCGACGCAGATGGGCCTTGGGATTCTTGACGCCGTTAGCGTGGCTTTTGACCGATACATGCGCCATCGCCCGCTTCAGGTCGCCTTTGTCGACACCGTGGGTGCCCCGGTAGCCGGCCGCCAGCTGGGCGAACACGCCTGGCGCTGACAGGTTGGGGAAAACCATGTCGTTGGTGACCCCGCGAGAGCGCTGGGGAAGTCCGCCGTATCCTGTGTCCTTTAACTTCTCGCAGCCGAGCGCAAGCGCAATATCAACAGCGCCACTCGCAACAGCATAGACGGCGCCGCGAAAAGCCTCGGTGCCGCTTGCACACATGTTCTCGACGCGGGTGACCGGGATGTAGGGAAGACGCAGCGCCATGGACATCGGCAGCGCGCTCGGGCCAACGTTCACGGAGTCGATCGCTGACGCAAACCAGGCAGCCTCAATCTGATTGCGCTCTATCCCCGCGTCGATCAGACATTCGTCGAACGCTTCGGCCATCAGATCAGCCGGGTCCATGTCCCAGCGTTCACCGAACTTTGAACACCCCATGCCCAGGATTGCGACCTTATCTTTGATTCCCGTTGCCATATCTTCCGTTCCTGATGTGTGTCATGCCTGAATCGGTGCGGCTTTCCAGAAATAGCTTCTGAATCCACGCAACGCGTCAAACTGTTTGACTCTGAAATGCATTGAAACCGCGGTATCGACGTCAAAGTTGTCTGGATCGACCTCGGTAAAATCAAGGTTTGCGCGCGCGCCTCCCTCAAACTCAACCAGCCCAAAGTAAGACGGCGGATCCATTGAAAATGTCAGTCGGTCAGCGGTGAAGGTGACCACTCGTCCACCGGTATCTGAAAGTGGATAGTCGTCCTGGGTATCGGCCTGTCCACAGTCAGGATTGACGCAGTAGTTTGATTTCGGAAACTGAATGGTGCCACACGCGTTACAGCTGCTGCCGATAAAGCTGTTCACGGTATGTCTATTGCGATAGTGCGCGGACGGCCTGACAGGCGTGTCGGTTTCCGCGCGTTTGCCATACTCGCGATCAACTACACCGTTGAACGTCTGAAATTTTGCGTAGTTGGTTTCGGTAACGCCCGAGGCAAGCTGGTCACCGATCGATCGTCCGGTTTGACCTTTGCCGATGTGTTCAGTCACCCGAAAAAGCATCGCGTCAACGCCCTGACCAAAACCAACAACCGCAATCAGATCCCCTGTCGATGCAGTATCGAGCGTGTGCGTCAGAAGCAGCAGCGGATGCGCCGCTCCGGTATCTCCACAGTTCGCAATAAGGTTATCGACCATCACGTCAGCTTCAATCCCAAGCGTCTTCGCAAGACTGGCGGGAATGCGCGCCTGGGGTGAGGGAACAATCAGGTGAGTGATGTCGGCAAGTGCGATGCCGGTTTTCTCCACAAGCTCACTCATCGCCCGGGGTATCAGCTTCAGATAGCCCTCATCACGGATCCAGCGTTCTTCCCAGCCGTAATCAAACTCGGACTCGGCCGTTCGAAAGTGATCAATGAAATCACTGGCGAGAGACACCGACCCGATGAACTCGGCCGCCGTGTCTTCGTTATCCAGGACCAGCGCGGCCGCGCCGTCGCCGCACAGCATTTCCATCGCCGTTCCGACACGGGCCCGGCGATGGTCAGAGCCGATAACCATCACCTGTTGCCCACCGCGTGCGGCGTCGAGTCCGGCAAGCAGCGCGCTGGTACCGGCACGCTGGGTACCCGCCACATCCATCGATCGAACGTTGCCGGCAACATTCATCGCCTCGCAGGCGAGCCCCGCGTTGTGTCGATCAAGAAACGGCAGCGTGGTTGAGCCGAGATAGACGGCGTCGAGCTGTCCACGCTGGTGCAAGGGTGCCGCATCGCGACCCGCTTCGACCGCCATGGTGATCGCATCCTCGTCCCAGTTACACATGCTGCGCTCGCCGCGCGCAAGACCCCGCAAACTGCCGTCGAACCAGACGTTGGCCTGCGCTATGGCCTCGCGGTCCATTCTCCGGCGGGGAATGTAGCCGCCCCAGCTCTTAATTCCAGTCAAATGGGTGAATCCTTATCTAGACGATTTCAGGTCCATCCCGTTGTACACGGAGAATTCGGTGCGCGGTATGCCGGTCTCGTCATGCTGAACGGTTTGCACCGCTTTGCATCGAGAGTGAGCGTTGCGTGATGGCATCAGCCGGGATACCGAGAAAGTGTGAAATATCTGACTCCGGGCTTGTGGTAGCGCGGTGACCGCTAGTTCAATAGGCACCAGACGTAGCGACACAGTTATTGAGCCCGCGTCAGAAACAAAAGTCACTCTAAAACCAAGAGATACCACCCCATGAAGAAATTCGTTATCAGCGCTGCTGCCGCTGCCGCC
>CALHMG010000303.1 GCA_938034705.1 uncultured Gammaproteobacteria bacterium | reverse complement strand
GCGTTCATTGACCTGTTCATAGATCGCGTCGCGCGTAATCAGCGTGCCCGCTGGCTCCTTAAGCTCGTACGGACTTGGATTTTCGTACAACGTGTGAGCGGCCACCCGAAGCTTGGTGCAAACTCGGTCGCCGGCTCCAGGTTCCACCTCGAAGTAGTCGTCGAACAACGTCCCGACAACACAGTCCTGAGACGTCCGTGGTTCTATGATCTGGGCTCCACACTCTACGACTTTGGCCAGGTGCCAAACCGGACCGGCACGATAGCCATTCATCAACGGAATCGCCGAGTAAATTGCGGCATCGGTGCAACGCCCGGCGATGACAACATCGGCACCTTGCTCAAGCGCATGCTGCAAAGGCTCGGCACCCATCATTGCAACGACGCGCGTGTTCAAGTCGATTTGCTCCGGGGTCAACTGCTCGATCGGACCCAGAGGCTGAATGCGATTCTCGCGCAGTGCCTTCTTCAAGACTTCGGGCGACTGCTCCGACTGGATAACCGCCATGTTGAAACTCAGCCCCTCCTCGCGCGCAATTTCTTCAACATGAGATCGCACCAGCGCCACATGGGGTTCACCACCGCCGCCGCCCGCAGATCCGATAATGAGAGGAATATTTCGTGCGACCGCAGCACGCAAGAGCAGGCGAAGATCCCGGTTCATGGGGGTCTCGGCTACAAACGGCTTACCGGCGCCGAGATACCAGGGCCCGGGATCCATGGATCCGCCATCGCAACCGATGAAGTCAGGCCCGAGTGACAGTGCGCGCTCGAATGACTCTTCGTTAAACCCGTAGCCAAGTTGTCCGCTGGCCGCGATCATTCGAAGAGACACGGGTTAACTCCGTTGATCAAATTTGCCGTATTCAGACCCCTTTGGAATTCGCTTGACCATCTCGGGCGGTACCTGATGACTACCCTGAACGGTCCAGTGACTATCCATGCACAGTGAGATTCTGGTGCGTTTTGTATTGGGTGAACGAGACGGCCTGTGCTTGAGATGCGACGGGAAGATGATCATATGACCGGGCTTGGGCACGATCTCGATCGACTGCGGCTGAAAAATGCTGTCCGCCGTTGGACTGAAGAATTGCAGATTCCCCTCGTCTGAACTTGTCGCGGTAGAGACGTAGTAGCAACCGCTGAGCAGCGCTGGCAAATGGGTGTGCCAGGGGGGCTCGCTCTCGAATACCTGATCGGTCTGTACGTGGGCCCACCCTATCGTCAGTGTGTTCACCCAGACGAATTCAGCGACCGCATCGTTTCTCTGCTGATAGAGAATCGACTCGCACGCATCGCAAAACGCGTTGCCGAGTATGTCGATCAGATATTGACGCTCAGGCCCGTAAGCACCTGGCGTGAATAGATCCGGTGGCGTTTGATATCCGAATCCGTATTCGTGTGGCTTCATCTTTCCTGAAGCGATGCGCTCTTCGAACATCTGCAGAAGATCATCGTTGTGTTTTTTCATCTCCGGCACTGGAACTTCGAAGATGGGAGTAGCAAACAACTCTTTTCGTTCAACTTTCACACGCAGTCACGCCTAAAAATAATTCTGTCTCCTCAGTTTACTACGCCCAATTTTGTGGTCGCACCGTAATTCCGATTCAAAGTTGACTGACGTCAAAAAACGCTACCGAAGGACGCAGCTGCCAGAATCTTGAGCAAAGAAATTTACCGTGCAATCAGGCACTTATTTGCAAGACACAAATTTCGTCGGCTCATTCCCTGGAACAAATCCGACCGTCTGATACGCCAATCGAGTGCCTGAAAATTCCAGCTTTAAACAACCTGAAGCACCAGGCTGCCCGGCCGATTTCTACAAGAAACAACATGGACGATTTTGTAAATGCATAGTGAATTCGAGTTTGAGAAAGCAGACGATCAAACAGCTTCAGGAACACTTACGGAAACCCAGCGACGGGACGCGCTGAAGTCGATAGGCAAATTTGCCGCTCTGACAGGTCCGGGCATTATTGCACTACTGGCTTCGGAGCAAGCCGTTGCATCCGGTGGCGATGATCCCGAGTGCGGAAAGGAGCCAGTTTGCTGAGCCTTCACCAGTCATTCTGAACCGTATCCTCGACTCGATTGTCCGACTGCCGACATAATGATGGTACGTGCATGAGGAACTCGAAATGTCACATCCAGAATTTGCCGACGAAGTCGCAGTCGTTACCGGAGCCCCCGGTGGGATTGGCCGAGGAATCACCAAAGCACTTCTTGCAGCAGGCGCTCGGGTAATTGCAACCGGCCCCGCTCAAGACGAAATTGATCAGCTCGCGCAAGAAAATCAGGACACGCAGCATCTGCTTCACGGCATCGTTTCTGATCTCTCAGGTCCTGATGGGTGGCGTGATCTGGTAAGAGCGATCCGTAAACTCGACCACAACGTCTCGATAGTGATCCACAGCGCCTCTCCACCGAGACTCGAAACCCAGAACGTTCTTGATGTAACCGAAGACGAATGGGACTCGATGATGAACACCAATCTTCGCTCGGGATTTTTCCTGGCCCGTGAATGTGCTCGAGACATGATTGAAAGAAAAATCGCCGGGCGGATGCTTTTCATCACATCCCTGCACAAGCACAGTCCTCGCAACCTCCCCCACTACAGCGCGTCCAAGGCCGGGCAGTTCATGGTCGTTCGAGAACTGGCGCGCGCGCTCGGGCCGAGTGGAATCAGAGTCAACGGTATTGCGCCGGGCGCGATCCCGGGTGGCGGATTTACCATGGACGACGATTCAAAAGCCGCCTTTTCCAATCGCATTCCGCTGGGTCGACCGGGTACGCCGGAAGATATTGCGCAGGTTGCGCTGACCCTGCTGTCTGATCAGTTTTCGCGTTACGTCACTGGAGAAGTGATCGCAGTAGATGGCGGCCTCGATCTTTTCAACTGGATCGACAGACCGGTTGTCTAACGATCACCAACATAGGCGATCGCTTCGATTTCAACCAGCATTTCGGGTTCGCACAGTCGAGTCTGAACCGTTGTTCGAGCCGGCGGGTCCTGCGGAAAAAATTTCGCGAACTCCTCATTCATTGTCTGAAAGTCATCAATATCCTTGAGATAGACATTGCACTTGAGAACATCGTCGAGTGTCGCGCCGGCTTCCTCGAGTACCGACTGCACGTTTTTCAACGTCTGCACCGTCTGGGCACGAACATCACCAATGGCTGCAACCTGACCGGTGCTGTCCCACGCGACCTGGCCTGCCGTATAGACCATGTCGCCACCGGCGGCTCCTGGCGAATACGGAAACTTGGGGCGGGGTTGAAAATCGAGACTCGCAGGTGTCAATGTCTTTCTGGGCATAACCGTTCTCATCAGTCGTAAAACAATTTCTTGGATTCCTGCAAGATACCACTTTCCTCACGACACGCTCATTGCCGCAATTCGCCTCGCAGGAAAATCTGTGTTTAGTTTTGTACGAAAAAATGCAACTCCACAGGAACACAGTCATCACCGTTTACCGGTGTCATGTCCTGGGGACATGCCGACATCACCGCAATCGAGTCAATCTCGGCACGAAACGTCATGCAATCGCCGGCACTGGAGACAGGGGCGAGCCATTGAATACTGCCATCTGACGCGATAGGAATATTCATCCAGAGATTGAAAGGTGCAGGCACTACTGGAATACGTTCGCCAATCGCCATCATCGCCATTCGAAGATTGTCTGCACAGTTGTCATGGTATTCGCGACATCCAAGATCGACGTATCGCTGGTGATCGCACGACGCAATTACGGTGTCGTGAACGCCAGGAGACGTGTCTTCAACAATCGTCATCATCGTGCGCCGCAAATTGCTCACGAGCCTGTCTCCAACTTTTGGAAAGACACTGTTCAACGCAGTGTGCAGATGATGCATTGAGAGATACTCGTTGGTGTCGTCACTTGCGAAGGCCCAGAAGTCACAGACCTGGGTTCCATGCGTGTTGATGACGGTCAGTTGCTGTCCTGCCTTTACGGACACCGCAACGCCGCAGCGTGGCGCAACTTGATATTGCTCGCCGATAACCGGGACACCATTAGCTGAAATCGCCGAATGCAAACTGGCGTTCTCACCATCGGGATGAGCGGGGTTGTGCGCAACGGACATGACCTTTTCCAATATTGAACTATGGGGCCGTTATTCTGCCGCAGTTGTAACCATCTATCGCAACCAGCAGTCGCACATTAACGGCTAGATCCCCCCGTGAACCCGTCGCCTGAAACAAAACCGCAAGACCGCCGAACTACTGTTCCGTGACAATGTCCAAATATGGCGCATACTCTGAGTGTCGATGTCGTGGAACTTGTGAATCGCCGGTGTTCGGGCGAGCGAGGAAACTCTGATGACAACAAAACAGAATGTGGCTCTACACGCCCTGATCGCTGGATTGGTACTCGCGATGTTCGCAACGCTTTTTGCGAAAGCTGCACCCGCGGCGATCAACGGCGTCGGACACGCCTCCCAGTGCGAATCCGCCGACGCTGACGCATGCATCAACTCCGCTGCGAACAAGCCAGACACTCCGTTGATGATCACACCTGTGACCGGCGTCTTTACCGACGAACCGAGATTCGAGTGGCGACACGCCGCGTTCGCCGAAGCGTACATCCTGAGCATTACCGAGCTGAACAGCGACGGCGCGATTATCGCAACCTTCAGCCGAAACATTACCCGGGAAGTCAGTTGCCACGAAACAACGTGTGCTGTGTCATCGGCTTCGCTGGGTTTTCGGCTACAGCAGGATGCCGCGCAATTCAAATATCGGCTTATCGCAAGCAACGACCGCGGCAGCAGCGCCACCCCCAAAACAACCGTACTCGTTCAGTAGTTCGGGACGTCCCGACGGTAATACCTCGAATGTTGTGCCTGCTGTCGAGAGCTGCAAATTTGAGTTCTGCGGCTTGACTACCGAGGCTGACTCAGCGATCGACTTCTGTTTACCCTGTTCATAACGGAATACCCGCGATCCTTACCGCCGGAGTCTTGCAGCCATGTCAGGCCATAGCAGTCTTGAAGTTCGACCCATCGAGGGCGCGCAATTCGGCGCCGAAATCCATAATCTCGACCCTCAAAACATCACCGAAGCTGATGCGACAGTGATCTGGGACGCCTATCGTGAACGCCATGGACTCATCTGCTTTGCGTTCGACGAGCTGATTAGCGAGCAGGATCTTCACAACATCACGGCAGTTTTCGGTGAGAACGAGTTTGCGCCGGGGCTTATCAACGGTTTTGGCAAGGCGACGCCAGCGGGAGAAGAAGAGTTAACCGTTGAAGAACAGGTTGCAAAACTGCGCGCCACCGGTCGAGATCCCTATATGGCGTACATCGGCAACCTCGATCCGAAATCACTGGAAAAGAAAAAAACCAAGAAAAAATTCTTTGGCGAATGGGAATGGCACACCGACATGTCCTACGTCGAGATCCCGCCGACCTTCAGTCTGCTGCATGCTCGGGTGATGCCCGACGAAGGTGGTGACACCGGATTCTGCAGCCAGGTCATGGCCGCCAAAGCCCTGTCGCCGGAGATGCGCGAAAAGGTTATCGACTTAAAGGTTAAACACGACTCTACCTACGGCAGCAGCGGTGTCTTTCGACCGGGCATGAGCGCACCGGCTTCACCCATAGAAGCCATCGGATACCCGCATCCGATTCTTCGCACTGTGCCAACGACCGGAGAGGATGCAATTTTTCTCGGCCGTCGAACAAACGGCTATGTGATGGGAATGGCACTCGAAGACAGTGAAGCGCTGCTTGATGAACTGTGGGCGCATTCGACGCAATCGCAATTTTGCTACCAGCACAAATGGAAAGTCGGGCAGGTAGTCGTCTGGGACAATCGTATGTTGCTGCACATGCGAACGCCCTTTGACGACTCCAAAGCGCGCTTCATGTGGCGCACCCAGACAAAGGGCGAAGCCGTTATTCCTGCCCGCTAGCTGTTGGCGCATGAATCTGCCGCGCCAGTGAGGCCCGCCGCTAACGCCGCTCGGTTCTCGCCACTTTGGCGCGCACGGCCCTGTCGACTACGCCAGCAATGTCCCGCCGCTCGATACCGGCGTCGACCAGCAATCGATCGGGTAACGCCTCGAGCGCCTTTCTCGCTCGACGGTTGTCGCGCCAGATCCCGCATTCGCGCAGCAACCGCTGCAGTAACTGTGACAGTGGCTGAAAAACGCCATTCGCGGGTTCAGCTGCTGTTTTTAAAGAAGAATCAGGGACTTGCATCTCGCCTCCAGGGGGTTACTGGCTCAACTAGCCTTTCGATAAATACAAGGCTAGAATGATTTTCCTCCTTCCAGAAGCGCTATATTTGCATCAAGGTATTCATTAACCGTATGTCTCATTTATTCCAGAAACTCCCCCCTTTAAGCAGCCTGGTCGCGTTCGAGGCAGCCTACCGGCACAGCAGTTTCACCCGGGCGGCGGACGAACTCGCGCTGTCCCAGGCCAGCGTCAGTCGCCGCATACGTGAACTGGAAGAAAATCTGGGCGCAACGCTGTTTGAACGTCGCCGTTATGATGTCGAACCCACCGCCCTCGGCGAGCGTCTTGCACGAACCGCCAGACCGGCTCTGAATGAAATCGCCGAAACGGTGAGTCAGATTCGCGCGGTTAACTCTCTTGAACAGACCGTCACCGTGTTTTCTGACATCTGTCTCGGGTCTTCCCTCGTCGCTCCCGTCGTCGGAGCGTTTCAGCGTCAGCACCCGGACGTCGAACTAAGAATCCTTGCCTCCTACGACTCCATCGCAACAACAACCGAAAATTTCGACTTTGGCCTTCAGTATGGCGAATGGGCACCGCATCGTTACGAGATTACGCCACTTGTGAATGAACCCCTGTTCCCGGTGTGCTCTCCAGAAGTTGCCGCGGCACTGGGTCCAGCGCCAACTCCCGAAGATCTGCTGTCACACTCGCTGATACACCTGAGTGAAGTTGGAAAGAACTGGAGTGAATGGGGGCAACTGTTCGATCAGTTGGGTTTTGACTATCCAGAAGAAAGCGAGACCCTTGTCTTCAATTCGTATCAAGTTTGTCTCGACGTTGCCGAAAAAGGTGACGGTATTGCGCTTGGCTGGGCGACTACCGTTCAGGAAAAAATCGCCAGAGGAGACCTGGTTGCCATCGATTCCATGCGAGTCGATCTGGGCGACATGATCAACCTGTATCGCCCTCGGGATCGCAAGCTGTCGCCGGCGGCTGAATCGTTTCTGAATCTGATGCTGGAAAGAATCGAAACCCACCCGGAGTAGCGAAACGCAAGATCGATTCAACTACCGCGGCGAACAAGGCTATTGCATTAACTCACCGCCCGCTCTGGTCGTCGTTTATTGCGGCCTGTCGAGTTCGTTCCTCGTCGGGCCAGCTGCTGCGAATAAAGACAAGCACCGACAGAATTTCGCTGTCTTCAAGTACCCCACTGAATGCAGGCATCGAGGATCGATGTTCAGGGTTGGCGAGGGCGACCGCGGGACCGTATTTGACGTATTCGAACAATTGATCATCGGCGTGGTGCCACGTGTGACCGGTACGGTCGTGCGGTGGTGCCAGCATCACGCCGTTTGGTCCGGGTTTGTTCCAGTTAGCCTGCCCTTGAAGATTCGCACCATGGCAGCTGGCACAGTACTGACGGTAAACCGCCTGGCCGCGCGCGACGATCGCCGCAGTTTCGGCGGGAAGCTGGGTGAGAACACCATCCGAGCCAAGGTTGATATAAGGCTCAGGCTGCAGTAACTCGTTTAGTTCCTTCAGAGATCTGACGTCATCGGCCGATACCAGTACGCCTGCGCCGAGCAGGAGAAAAATTCCGGCTAACCAGCGCGCCGCTACCGAGGCCCGAAACCTAATCATTGCTGGCACCAAGACTAGCGAGAATCTGCTCGATCGTACCAACCACTTCTTCTATTTTGCGGGGATCCGAAGCATCCGCATGTGGGGAAGCAAACTGGCGAGAGTCATTGTCAAAGTACCTGCCCGTCGCAGCTTCGAACTCGTCATCAACGGCTGCGCGGAACAAAATATCCGCCCCTATTCCAAGATCGCTGCCGGCGATTCCAAAACCCTCCTTAACCATCTTGCTGGCTAACAGTGAGCCAGGATTCACCGCAACGAGCATCGGCGCTCCAGGCTCACTGGCGAGCGCCATTGTCCACATGGTGATTGCCAGTTTGCTTTGTGCATAGGCATCCATGTCATCCAGTCGAGTTCCTTCTGCCATGGCCTTTAAATTGACGGGCGCCTGCGCAGCCGATGACACGTTCACGACCCGCCCCGTCGACCCGACTGTTCCCTGCAGTTTTCTGGTCAGACGATAAGGTGCCAGCGTGTTCACCATAAATCGGACGTCGATCCCGTTGGGTGCGATCGGATTCGCGGTCTTTAATACGCCGGCGTTGTTGATCAGCACATCAATCTTGTCGTGACGCTGACGAACTTGCTCTGCGAGAGTGTCGACATCGTTCAGATTGGAAAGGTCCGCCAAATAACTCTCAACCGCGTCCGATTGTGACGACAACGTTTCTCGCGCCATCGCAAGCTTCGACTCACTTCGTCCGTGTATCAGTACATGATGGCCTGCCGCGACAAGACGCTTTGATGTTTCAAGTCCGATCCCGTCGGTTGCACCTGTTATAAGAACTTTTTTCGACACGAGAAA
>CALHMG010000302.1 GCA_938034705.1 uncultured Gammaproteobacteria bacterium | reverse complement strand
CGTCGGGATCATGTCGGAAACGGTGTAAACACCGGAATCTGCCACGCCCTGGTTCTGAATGGTGATCGTGTAAGACACGTTATCACCAACAGCAACCGATGCCGCCTGACCGGAGCTGAGCTCCTTGATCAGTGCAAGGTCGTACTCGGGATTAACACCGACGTCTTCAAAGTCAGAGTCGTCTTCGTCGCCAGCAGGCTCGTCGGTATCCACGTTGTTGTGGTTGACCACATCGTCATTGGCAACGGGGCCAGTGCCGGTCGTGTTGTCGTTACCGTCGTTGGAACCCGGAGTCGAGTCGTTGTCGGTCTCGGTTCCCGGGATCGTCTCGATCTCGGCCCAGTTACGGAACGGTGCGTTGGTTGCATCGTCGACTTTGAGCACCAGCGTGATGGTGGCTTCAGCCGGTGTTGCCTGGTTACCCGGCAGGTTGGGCATCGTCCAGGTTACAAGACCTGTCGCACCCACAGCCGGGGGGCCATCAGCAGCCGGGACCGAAGAGACAAAGCTCATGCCCGTCGGGATCATGTCGGAAACGGTGTAAACACCGGAATCTGCCACGCCCTGGTTCTGAATGGTGATCGTGTAAGACACGTTATCACCGACGGCAACCGATGCCGCCTGACCGGAGCTGAGTTCCTTGATCAGCGCGAGGTCGTATTCGAGGTCAACGCCAACGTCTTCAAAGTCAGAGTCGTCTTCGTCTTCTGTACGCTCGTCGTAAGTTGGGTCATCGTGATCGATATCGTTGTGATTGATCACAGGATCGGTGCCAGCGGTACCGGTTCCGGTTCCGTTGTCGTCACCGTCGTTGTCACCCGGATCAGAGTCAGCATCGGAGCCTGAATCCGTTTCGATCTCGGCCCAGTTGCGGAACGGACCTTTGGTCACGTCATCAACTCTCAGTTTCAGGATAATGGAACCGCTTCCCCCGGGTGCCAGTTCCGGCAACGTAGCGCCGGTACTGCCAGGTGTGCTGGTCCACGTCAGCGTGCCGGTAAAACCAACCGCTGGGGCACCGTCCGCCGCGGGGGTGTCGTCATTCAGGCTCATGCCGTCGGGAATCACATCGGTGATGCTCCATTCGCCACTCGGTATGTTGCCCTGGTTCTTGTATTCAATGAGATAAATCACGACGTCGCCATTCACAACGTTGGTAAACGTCGTGAACTGCGATTTCACCAGCGCGAGGTCATACCTCGGCGTAATCGTGACGTCCTCGTAATCGCTGTCGTCTTCATCGACCAGCGGGTCGTCGTTCGGTGCAGCGTGATCGATGTCGTCGTGATCGACAACAGGGTCGGCACCAGGCGTGCCTGTTCCGGTTGCGTTGTCGTCACCGTTGTTATCCCCGGGATCCGAGTCCGAGTCGTCACCTGAATCGGTTTCGATCTCGGCCCAGTTACGGAAAGGCTGCAGCGATGCGTCGCGTACTCGCAGCTTCAGCGTAATGACCTTGTCCGCGCCGCCGACCGGAATTTGCTGTGACGCAGGAAAGGTCCAGGTCAACGTGCCGGTTGTGTTGATTGACGGGGAGCCATCGGGAACCGGTGTGGCTCCCCAGTACGCCATGCCCGCAGGGATTACGTCCGTAACGCTGAATGCGCCAGAATCGACATCACCCTGGTTTTTGATCGTAATTACGTAGTCAACATCGAGAGATGCTGCGCCGTCGAGGTTGGAAGGCTGTCCAGCAGCCAACTCCTTGACCAGTGCAAGATCGTAGTTTGTATCGACGTCTACGTCTTCGTAGTCAGAGTCGTCTTCGTCTTCGCTCTGCTCGTCATGCGCTGGATCAATGTGGGAAATATCATCGTGATCGATGGCGTTATCCTTCCCGTCGATACCAGTACCGGCTGCGTTGTCATTACCGTCGTTGGAGCCCGGTGTAGAGTCGACGTCTGCGCCGTCATCGGTTTCGATCTCAACCCAGTTTCTGAACGGCGCTTTAGTAACGTCGTCAACCTGCAGGGTCAGCATCACAACGATGGAGTCCGTGGTTACCGGATTAAAGGTTGGACAGCTGCCGTCGCCGACTGAACAGGACGGAGTCAGGATATGATTTCCGGTACACGTCAACAGGCCCGAGGCTTCGACGCAGGTTACGTCGTCAGAGTATGTGGGAGCACCGGTTTCGTCGCGGCTCTGGGAGCTCACGGCGCTGACGAAAGACATGCCATCCGGGATCTGATCAACAAACGAATAGCTATTCGCGTTGATGTTGCCCTGGTTAACCATTCGAATTTCGTAAACAACGGAATCACCGTTGGCGACAGTTGCCGACTGACCCGCGGCCAGTGTCTTGATGATTGCAAGGTCGTAAAAGGCCGGACCTACATCTTCAAAGTCGCTATCGTCTTCGTCTTCAGACTGTTCGTCCCAGGTAACGTTAGCGTGGTCGATATCGTTGTGGTTGATCACGGTATCGTTGCCGATGCCGCCCGTGCCTGCGCCGGAGTCGATCGCGTCGTTGTCGCCAGGCTCAGAGTCGACATCGGTACCGCTGTCGGTTTCGATCTCGGCCCAGTTACGGAATGGCGCCATCGAGATATCTGTGACGATGAGTGTGAAGCCTTCCCATACGTACTGTCCCGGCAGCAAAGAGCGATTGGCCGTACAGTCAACAAAGTCAGGTCCCGGTACGTTGACACCACCGCCGGAACCGGCCGTGAGTGCGCCACCGGTTGAGTCGACACAGGTAAATTCGTTACCGTCATAGAACGACATTCTCATGCCGGCAGGAATATGCTCGCGAAATGAGTAGTCGCCTGAAGAGATCGTGCCCTGGTTGGTAACCTTGACGACGTAGTTCACAGTGTCGCCCGCACCAACAGGGCCGGACTGCCAGCGTCGTTCTTTAGTCAACGCAAGGTCGTAAACACCGATTCGCAGGTCTTCGTAATCGCTATCGTCTTCGTCAACGAGAGGATCGTTGTTCGGGTCGTAGTGATCGAGATCGTTGTGATTGACGACCGGATCGCTGCCGGTGCCGCCGTCTCCCGCAGCAGGGTCTGAACCGTCGTTGCCGCCGGGAACTGAGTCAGAGTCGTCGTCGGAATCTGATTCGATCTCTGCCCAGTTGCGGTAAGGCGCCATGGCAGGGTCGTTAACGGTAACCGTCAGATAAATTGTTCCAACTTCACCCGGGACGAGGCTGCCGGTGTAATCACAGCTCAACAGGCCCGCATCGGCTGATCCGTCGTGCACGCAGGTGTAGTTGGTGCCGATCGCGGACACAAAGCTGGTTCCCGCCGGGAGCTGATCCGTTACGGTGAAAATTCCTGAGTTGACGCTTGACTGGTTGATCACTTCAATCATGAACACGGCGTCCTGGCCTACTTCAGCTTCCGCCTGGGTCCAGTAAAGCTGTTTACGCAAAGCTAGGTCGAACGGTGTAGGAACAAGCGGTCTGTGAAAGACATCGATGTCTCCATAAACGCCTTTGTCCTGGCCGTCTTCGGTGTTGCCATCAAGGTCAACAACAATACTGTCTGTGCCAGAGTCACCGCCGGTGTTCGGGTAAAACTGAAATCCGTAAATGTCTGATGGCGGGACGTACTCACCAATCGCATAGCCGTCCATGGTGAAGACCACATAGTCTTCGTCTTTGAATACACCGCTTGTTGGGTTTACGATGCCTTCGAAGGCCCAGTCTGATCCACCGCGCGCGTTGGTGCCCTGGTACAAAGAGCCTGCTTCGTATTTGTCATCGCCTACCGAGATAGCCCAGGCGCCAGAGGAGCCACCGTATTCGAGCTGTCGTGCGTTGTGAGCTTTGGAAACCGGAACGCTTGAGTCGAAGCCAACTTCAGACAGCAGAACTTTGGTTCCGGCATCGTTAAACTCGATGTCGCCAACCGGCATGCTGTAAGGCTCGTCGAATAGAGCGGGTAGCGTGATTTCCAGCTGATCGTCAGTGGTGTCAAACCCGCCACCGGCGAGCAGACCGATCGAGCGGATTGTGTTCGGGTTGCCAGTGTTGGCACCGTCGTTCGACCACACGGAGTAATACACTCTGTTCTCGGCGACGTTGTATTCAACGCCAAGCAGGCGCTCGCCCAGAGGTGCATAGGTGTTGTCGACGGGGCCATCGGCTGTGAACGGATCAAAGACTTCGACGACGTTGCCGGCAGAAGCTCCGCTCAGAGGGATTCGGACAATCTGTCCGCGATCCATATCAACGGCGTAGAGCTGGTCGTTGACTTCATCAACCTGCAGGTAGCCACCGCCGGAACCGCCGGGCAGTGTGGCGAAAATAACCGGAACGCCTGAGCCATCAATCTTGTAGATGTTGCCAGGGTCGGTTGCCAGGTTGTAGTAAAGCGAAGTCGTGACGGTATAGATGCTCTCGTCACGCATATCGACGTCCATGGAGAACACGGGCTTGCCGCCAAAGTCTGCGGTAGTCCACATGGTCTTTGGTGGAACCTGTGACGACCACTCGAATGAGCCACGATTGACCGGATCAACCCAGATACGGCCCATCTCGGCCATATTCTTGATACCGAGAGTGACGTTGTCGTCAGACGGTTTACAGGCGACCAGTATGTCGCCGTTATCAAGTAGCTGGGCATTTGCGACAGCCGTTGTCAGTGACAGAGCCACGGCTGCGACCAGTCGTGACATCAAACCTAATCCGTTAGTTACACGTTTCATCTAGAAATTCTCTTGTCCGGCGCGCGCCGGCTAAACACGTGGATAACCGACTGGAGACTTGGTTCCAGACGGAAGACTTCATTAGTAGGTTTAGTCCAATATTCTGATTCGCATTGGGAACTCGGCTGGTTTGACAGTTGGCTACATGGGGATCGTCCGTGATTGGGTGAATCTCCCGGTTGGGACTGACTGACCTGTCAGAAAGGCAAAGACAGCCATTGACGCCCCTCGTTTGGAGGTCTGTTGATCCGCGGTCTGCGGGTTTTGCGTTTGAAGTGGCTGGACATAAAAAGGGGCGCCGAGGCGCCCCTTTTCAGTCCTAGCCCCCGTGGGGCATCGCCTACTTGGCGATGCGCACCGCAGGGTCTCCAAGAATGATGTATCCGGAGATGACATCGCGGATCGCGTCGAGCGGCTGCTCGGACGCCATCTGCCGCTTGGCTTCAAGGATGGCCTCACCGATGGTCATGTCGGTGTGGGTCAGCAGTCGCGTGACGATGACTGACAGCGCCTGCTCGGAGGCCACCTCTGTCAGAGTACTCGCCCCGGTCACGACCGCCGCACCACCACTCTTGGCGTTAAGCCAGGTGTGTGCCATGGACTTGGCGCTCGGGTCTACGTAGTAGGTATTCCAGCACCCGTACTGTGTGACCACGGTCGGCTTGCCGTCGTTGGTCAGTGCCTTGATGTCCTTGTTACGCAGCAGTCGGTCAAAGCCCCAGATCTTCAGATCCGAGTGTCCCATCCAGGTCGTCAGCGCCACACCCTTGTTGATGTTGCGGATGACCTTTGAACGCGCCTTGTTACGACTGAGTTTACCCAGATAGGCCTTCTTGCCTTTCCAGCCCTGTGGCAGCTCCTGGATCATGGCATCGGTGAGGGCGCCGAAGTCAGCCTGAGAGCTGTCGTCGATGTCATCAGCGGCCATGATGGCGGTAGAGCCATAGGTAGCCTGAGCGTATTGAAGCGTCTTGTTGACGATGTTACGCAGCTGCTTTTTGTCCTGCACCGGCAGGCGTCCGACCGAGAGGTCGGGGATGCCGTCGTTGTCGACATCGCCGTAAAGCGGATCGACAGGTGCATGAGAGACGGCCTCGGTGGTCTGTGCATAGAGCGTCGGGATGAAGCTCTTGGCCTTTTTACCGAGCACGTTTCTGTAGTCGTAGGTGTCACCACCGACGAGTACGACGTAGCGTGTTTCGAGTTCAGCAGCCGCGAACGCGATGTAGTCGCGTATGGCGTCGGTGCTGACGTTACCGCCGGCGTAGACGTCATAGATCCAGTCGACGTCGACCACCTTGGTGGTAAGACCGTCGGCCTGTCGGGCCATGACGAGACGCTGCAGTGCGCCGCCATTGAACTTGCGATGCGTGATCACGAGATACTCAGCGGGTCCGGAGGTCATGTCGCCAATGGCGGGCACGTTACGGACCTTGGGCTGATGTATGGCGGTGGTGTCGGCGACAAAGTACTCGGCCATGGCGCCGGTGCCGGCAAAGGATGCCGAGCCGTTGGCGCTGTTGGTGAGCACGCGTGCGACACCGTTGTCATCACGTCGGTAGACGACGGGGTCGTTAACACCGGCGACGGTGAAGCCAGCGGCATCACTGTCGATGGTGAGAGCGCCGTTGTCGGCGCGGAACTGACGCTGGTA
>CALHMG010000301.1 GCA_938034705.1 uncultured Gammaproteobacteria bacterium | reverse complement strand
CAACATCATCGATGACTCAACTGCGGAATCGACGGAGTCCTTTAACGGACGAATCTTCGGAGCGTCCGGTGCAACCATCGGCGTGTCGACCGCTGCTGTCACGATCAACGACAACGACTCGGGCGCACCCACCCTGGACGTCCAGCCGCTCACGCTTGACGAAAATGCGGGTCCTGCGGTGATTCAGGTGACGCTCACACCTGCCGCGACTTCAGTCGTGACCGTTCAGTATTCGACAAACGCCGGATCAGCCACAGGCGGGCAGGACTATTTCGGTACGACCGGTACGTTGACGTTCAATCCCGGTGACACATCGAAGACCTTCCCGGTGACCTTGATCAACGACTCGACGCCAGAGTCGACCGAGTCGTTTACCGCGCGGATATTCAATCCGTCCGGTGCGACCATGGGGGCGAATACGGCGCCTGTGACGATCAATGATGACGACAGCGGCGCGCCAACATTAAACGTGCAGCCGCTGACGGTGGATGAAAATGTTGGACAGGCGACGGTACAGGTGACCCTCTCGCCGGCCGCGAGTTCGGCGGTTACCGTCAACTATGCAACCCAGGCGGGCACCGCGACCGGAGGTCAGGACTTTTACGGTACCTCCGGGTCACTGACGTTTAACCCTGGCGTCACCACCAGGACGTATCAGGTGACCATCGTCAACGACACCACCGCAGAATCGACGGAGTCCTTCAATGCCCGAATCTTTTCGGCATCGGGCGCATCGATCGGTGTGAATTCGGCGCCGGTGACGATCAATGATGACGACAGCGGTACGCCGGCCCTCGCAGTTCAGCCGGTGACGGTTAATGAGGCCGCGGGAACCGTTACGGTCACGGTAACGCTGTCACCCGCAGCGTCTTCTGTCGTGACGACCAACTATTCCACTGTCGCAGGAACGGCCGTCGGTGGTCAGGATTACTTCGGTACGTCGGGCGTGCTGACGTTCAATCCCGGCGAAACGTCGAAGACCTATCAGGTCACGCTCGTTAATGATTCTGTCGCTGAATCTCAGGAAACGTTTACGGCGCGAATCTTTAACCCGAGCGGCGCGTCGATATCGACCAACACTGCACCGGTGACGATTAACGACGACGACTGATGTCGGTTAAAGCGGTGGTCGACTTGCCTTCGAGGCTAAGTCGGCTGTCGCTGAACTGGAAAGCTTAAGCTGGCTCGGCGGTGTCCGGGCCAGCTTTTTCAGTACCAGTCGCATGCAACCTTTCGATTGCCCGGGCGATTGGCTGAAATTCGCACTCGGCCCGTGTAGTACACGACCACCGCTCGAGCGGATTGAGAATCGGCATTCGCACAGACTGAAAAGGTGGTGCTGGGCCATGCATCGCCGGCAGGCTTGAATCGTATGGAGCGCCCCCGTCCGCCGCTGCCTTGCCGGATTCGTATTTTTCCCCGCAGGGCCTCGCCATAACGAAGGCGTGTGTCGCCGCTGTCGATACGGCGGTTTCGATTGTTGTCGATGAATACCCACCATCCATTCGACCAGTCGGTGTGCTGAGTGCATGACTGTCCTTCAGCTGCGCAAACGACAACGTCAGCGCGTCGTGCGATGGCGGTGCTGCGCGCCAGATACAGATGATTATGCAGCAGGCGAGATGATGCGGCCGCATCAGCTTCGTTTAACGCAAAACCAAGCAGCGGCGCCGTGGTCGCCATCAACACCCCAACGATTGCGATTACGGCGAGCAGTTCAATCGCAGTAAATCCGGATTTCCCTCGAACAGCCATTCACGGATAGTGATCCCGGGCATTACCGCGCCGCGGTGTCAAAAATCACCAGCACAAACGCAAACACCGGCGCGAGGCGCCGGTGTTGGGGTAGGATTTGCCGAAAACAGATCCGACAAGGGCTGCAATTTAGCCAAACATGGTGTGCAATCGATCCAGTGCCTTGGTCAGCGTGTCCATGTCAGTTGCGAAAGACAGTCGCAGGTGACCGTCGCCGCCGAAAGGCATGCCGGGGACCAGCGCGACTTCAGCTTCTTCCAGCACTTTGGTCGCAAGCTCGGTGTCGTTGTTAATGCCGTCCATGTTGGAGATCACTTCGGAGAAATCAGGAAACGCATAGAACGTGCCGTCAGAATCCAGACAGCGTACGCCCGGGATTTCGTTGAGCCGCCCGACCACAAAGTCATGGCGTTCCTTGTAGGCGGATACCATGGGAGCGATGCAGTCCTGGGGGCCGTTTAGCGCGGCAACGGCGGCAACCTGGGCAATAGATGTCGGGTTGGATGTGCTCTGGGACTGGATCTTGCGCATTGCGCCAATAACATCATTGGGGCCTGCCGCGTAACCGATTCGCCAGCCTGTCATCGCGTACGCTTTGGACACGCCGTTGATGACAACGGTGCGATCCTTGAGTTCGGGGCACGCGTTCAGGATGTTGCAGAAGCCTTCGTCGGTGAAGATCAGGTGCTCGTAGATGTCGTCGGTGACCACGGCGACCTGGGGGTGGCGTAGCAGCACTTCGCCGATCGCCTTCAGTTCTTCCCGGGTGTAGATCTTGCCCGTGGGGTTGCAGGGGCTGTTGAACATGATCAGGCGCGTGCGTGGTGTGATGGCGCGCTCAAGCTGTTCTGGCGTGATCTTGAAATTCTGGTTCAGGCCAGCCGCAACGGGTACCGGCACGCCATCACAGAGAATGACCATGTCCGGATAAGACACCCACACCGGCTGCGGAATGATGACCTCGTCACCTTTCTGAATCAGAGCCTGCAGCACATTAAAGATGCAGTGCTTGGCACCGACCGAGGCCATGCACTGGCCCGGATCAAATTTAAGGTCGTTCTCTCGTTCGAACTTCGCTGAAATGGCTTCTTTCAGCTCCGGGGTGCCGTCAGCCGCCGTATAGTTGGTAATGCCGTTGGCAATCGCTTCGATGCCTGCCTGTTTGATGTGCTCGGGCGTATCGAAGTCGGGCTCACCTGCGCCAAGGCCAATGACATTACGCCCGGCGGCGCGAAGCTCGCGAGCTTTGTCGGTAACGGC
>CALHMG010000300.1 GCA_938034705.1 uncultured Gammaproteobacteria bacterium | reverse complement strand
TGGTTGGTTCTCAAGCGCTTGGCGATGTTGGGTTAGCCGATTGTGATGGCTGATAACCGCGCTTTGCGAGCCTCGGGTCTTTAAATCTGCCTGGATCGGTTCTCAAGCGCTTGGCCGTGTCGGGTTAGTCGATTGTGATGGCTGGTAGTCTTGGTCCGGACTTGGATTTGGGGCACTGCAATTGGCTATTCATTTTTCCCTGGACGAGCTGGCTGGACGACGGCAGCGGGCTGTGGATGAACTCGTCAGACGTGAGCTCGACGGGCTGCTGATCTTCAGTCAGGAGAGCATGTACTACCTGACCGGATACGACACGTTTGGGTACTGTTTCTTTCAGTGTCTGTATCTGGGTGTCGACGGCCGGTTTGCGCTGGTGACACGTTCGCCGGATCTCAGGCAGGCGCAGCGAACTTCGGTCATCGAGGATATTCGTATCTGGGTAGACGGCGAAGACCAGAACCCGGCGCTGGACCTGCGGTTGCTGCTTCTCGATTACGTCAGCCCCGGTGCGCGGCTTGGGGTCGAGCTTGAGTCCCACGGGTTGACCGCGCGCGACTGGCAGCGGGTCGATGCTGCGTTAAAGGACAGCCTTGATCTGAAAGATGCGTCTGATCTCGTCACTCGGCTGCGCGCTGTAAAAAGCGAGCACGAGCTCGACTATGTTCGTCGAGCGGCCGCTCTCGCCGACGATGCGTTTGATGCCGCTCTGGACAAAACGACGGCTGGTGCGTTCGAGGGCGATATTCTTGCCGCGATGCACAACGCAATTTTTACCGGCGGCGGTGACTACGCCGGCAATGAGTTCATCATTGGCGCCGGCGATGATGCCCTGTTGTGCCGCTATTTCTCCGGCCGCAAACACCTCGCCGCGCAGGATCAGATGACGCTGGAATGGGCGGGCGCCTACCGCCACTACCACGCGGCCATGATGCGAACGATCCCGATTGGAAAACTTCAACCGCAGCATGAGTCGATGCACAAAGCATGTCTTGACGCGATGCAGGCATGTTACGAAATCGTTCGACCCGGAAACCCTCTTGGCGACATATTTGATACCCACGCCGCGGTAATGGACAGCGCCGGCTTTAAGGACGCCCGACTCAACGCCTGTGGTTATGGTCTCGGCACAACCTATACGCCATCGTGGATGGACTGGCCGATGTTGTGCACCGGCAGTCCTTTGACGATCGAGTCGGGTATGGTGTTTTTTCTCAACATGGTTCTGATGGACAGCGTCGCCAATTGCGCGATGACGCTCGGTCATACCGTGATCGTTACCGAGCAGGGCTGCGAACCGCTGAGTCGGCATTCGCTCGATCTTCAGACCAGATAGGCTTAAAGCGCGCGAAATCTTGCGCCGGCTTCGATAAAATTGGCACATGGACGAGACTGATCAGCACAACGGGCGCGCCGAAGATTTCGAGCGTCTTCGGGCAATTTCACGCAAGGGTGGGTTGATACTGCTGTATCACGGCGTCTGGGCCGAGCCACCGAGTGCGCTCGCCGGGGGGCTTCACAATGTCTCCCCGGAACAACTCGCTGAGCAGCTTGAGGTGATAAAGCAGATCTTTACGATCGTTACGGTGGATGAATTTGCGCAGGCCAAAAACAGAACAGGCCTGGCGGCGGTGTCGTTTGATGATGGCTATCAGTGTGTTATCGACGAGGGATTGCCAGTATTCGAATCGCTTGAAATACCGTTTACCGTTTATGTCAACGGATCAAGCTTCGCGGGCCAGACATTCTGGCGGGACAAGGTTCGTTTCATAGCTGACAGAAATTTGACTGGCGAGTTCGAGGCGCAGATGAACGATATCCGCGTGACGGGAAAAGGCAGGTTCTATCGATATACCAAAGATCCCGTCAACAACAGTCGACATGTCGTCGATGAACTTGACCGTTTTCTGCAGCAACAAAATCTCGCCGACGAACTGCGACTGGAGCACCAGTACTGCTTTGACGCGCCAGGCTGGCTGATCTCCCATCCGCTTGTGACTTTTGGCAATCACTCGCAGTCGCACTACGTCATGGCATCGCTGTCCGAAACCGAACAGCGCGAGGAGATTCTTGGGACCGCGACGTTACTTGATTCTGTCGCGGGACTGAATCGCAGCACTCTTTTTTCAATACCATTCGGTGAGTCTCGCGATTACAACGCCGAGACCGCGGTGGCTGCGCGCGACTGTGGATATACGGGCATGCTGCTGAGTCGCGGGCGGGCACACACAGAGGATCTGGAGAAATTCGGACTGCCTGTATTCGATCGCCTGATGCCCAGAGAGTCGGCGCCGGGCACGGGTGCTCGTGGAATTTTGGGCGGATTGCGCTAATTCGGGTCGTCCCGGCGACTGTCGGGGTCGTATTGGAGCCTGAGCGCGTTCAGCAGTGACTTCGTGGTGCTGGCTTGGACCCTAGGACTTCCGGCAGAATTTCACCCTGACAATTGAAGTCCCAGGAATAATCGATGAGCAAGAGATCGGGAGGTCGCGCAGCGCGTCATGCGCTTCGAGCCGCACCACTGGCAGAGTTTGATCAACCCGTTCGACCGGGAATGTCCGGAGGACGCTTTAAACCGCTCACCGATACCGACGTTTCGAAAATCAACGAAGCCGTGATGGAGACGCTGGAGGATATTGGTCTGTCTCAGGCCACTCCTTCGTGCATCGAAATCTGTACAGCGGCGGGTTGCTCTGTGGACAGCAACGGTCGCCTGTTGTTTCCTCGGGCACTCGTTGAAGACACGATTGCGAATGCCGCAAGGGATATCACCCTGTACGGTCAGGATCCGGCGCATGACATTTTCGTGTCCGAGGACAAGGTCTATTTCGGGACCGCGGGCGCCGCTGTTCATATCGTTGATACCGAGACCCGGGACTATCGCGAGTCACTTCTCACAGACCTCTACGATATCGCCCGTCTGGTTGACACTCTCGATCATATTCACTTTTTTCAGCGATCGATCGTTCCAAGAGACATGGTTGATCCGTACGATATGGACGTAAACACCGCGTACGCCAGTATTTCGGGAACAAAAAAGCACGTAGGCACAAGCTGGGTACTCCCTGAACATCTTGAAACAACATTCCAGATGCTCCACGCGATTGCCGGGTCTGAAAAGAAGTGGCGTGAACGTCCGTTCGTTAGCTGCTCGGCCTGCTTTGTTGTGCCGCCGCTGCGTTTCGCCGAAGACGCGTGCGATGTCATGGAGCTGGCGGTGCGAGGCGGCATGCCGGTACTGCTGTTAGCGGCGGGGCAGGCTGGCGCTACCAGTCCGGCTGCGCTGGCCGGGGCTGTTGTTCAGGAAGTAGCCGAGGTGCTTGCGGGTCTTGTATACGTGAACGCTATCGTTCCCAAACATCCGGCGATTTTTGGAACCTGGCCATTCGTGTCTGACCTTCGCACCGGCGCGATGAGTGGTGGAAGCGGCGAACAGGCTGTGTTGATGGCCGCGTGCGGGCAGATGGGTCGCTATTATGACTTGCCAACCGGGATCGCGGCAGGGATGGCTGACAGCAAGCTGCCGGACGCGCAGGCGGGTTACGAAAAAGCCTATACCAACACGCTGGCCGGCCATAGCGGCGCCAACCTTATTTATGAGTCGGCAGGCATGCATGGCAGCCTTCTTGGTGCTTGTCTCGAGAGCTATGTGATTGACAACGATATGCTCGGCGCCATCAACCGAACCGTCCGCGGTATCGAAGTTAACGATGACACGCTGTCACTGCAGGCCATGCGGGATGTCTGCATCGACGGGCCCAATCACTTTCTCGGACACGATCAGACCATGTCCTTGATGCAGCGAGACTATATCTATCCTGATCTAGGCGATCGTGGGAGCCCAAAGGAATGGGCTGAGCAGGGTCGTACCGACATTTTGCAGAGAGCCCAGATCAAGGTTAAGGACATTTTGTCCAGTCACTACCCGTCGCACATTGACGAGACAGTGGATCAAAAGCTGCGCGAGATTTATCCGGTCAAGCTGGCCCGCGAGCATATGCGGGTGAACAGCGAGCGCTGGAACAAGGAGTGACGAGACCCGTCCGGTAGATCGTGTTGAGAAATACCGGATTCAGTCGTGTGCGGGGCTGTACCCGGGGAGCGAGTCAAAGTCGATCTGATCGATTCTCGACGGGTCGAGAAATTCCTCCGCGTAACGCTTGTAGATGCCCTCGCTGACAAACAGATCGAACAGGTCAGGGTCAATGTGTCCGTTGACTTTCATATCGCCAAGGATATTCATCGCCTGAGATAGCGACATTGCTTTCTTGTAGGGTCGATCGTCGGCGGTCAGGGACTCAAACACATCTGCGATAGCCATCGCGCGAGACTGTACCGGCATTTCGCTTCCGTGAAGTCCCTTGGGAAAACCGGAACCGTCCATGCGCTCGTGGTGGGCGCCTGCGATTTCCGGCACCCGCGCGAGTTCAGCGGGGTAGGTCAGAGACTCGAGCATGCCTATTGTGATGTCTATGTGCTGGTTGCACATTGCGCGCTCTTCCGGCGTCAGCGTACCGCGGGGGATCAGGAGGTTTTTGAGTTCATCTTCGGTCAACAGACTGCGCGTTCGTCCGTCCATATCGAACCACTGGTGTCGTGAAATCTTGATCAACTCGTTTTGGTCTTCCTCCCGCATGCTTTCGACTCCGATGTTGCAGCGTCGAATCATGTCTCGCCAGGCACGAATGTCCCCGGCTTTCTTTTCAAAGTCAGCGTCCGGATTTGATGGCGATGACTTGTCGTCCATCAGACGACGGATGCGATCTCGAAGCCGTTCGATTTCGGCATCCCGCATCAGGATTTCAAGGCGGGTGTCGGTGAGATTAACTCGATCAAAGCGCGTTTCCAGCTTAGTCGCTTTGTCCACTATCCACTCTGGAATCGCTATTTTTCCGCAATCGTGGAGCCAGCTTGCGACCTGGAGTTCGTATTCCTCGTCTTCGGTCATCGAGAATTCGCCAAGGGGGCCCGAAGTCTGACGCTCGGCTGCTTTTGCAAGCATCATCGTCAGTTCCGGGACACGGCGGCAGTGGTGGGCCGTGTGTGGCGACTTGTCGTCGATGGCGCGGGCGATCAGTTCGATCAGGGATTCAAACAGCTTTCTCTGATCCTTGTTCAGCAGTCGGTTGGACAATGCAAGAGAGGCCTGGGAGGCGAGTGATTCAACGACCAGCTGACTCTCAACGCCAAACGCCTCGACTCGATCGTCTTCAACCGCATTGATGAGCTGAAGCACCGCGATGATTCGACTCTCATGGTCACGCATAGGCACCGTAATCGTTGACTGCGTTCGATAACCATTGCGACGGTCGAATTCGATTGTTCCAGAGAAATCGAAATTCTCTGTAGCTCTAACGTCTTCAACATTGATGGTGGCGCCGCGATGAAAACTCGCTGCGGCAACGGTTTCTGTGTTTGGCGAGCCGTCTGGATTGAACAGACTGATCGTTGGCAAGGGGATGCTTGAACCGGTTGTTCCACCCCAGTGAATGCCCAGCGACTTGTTGATGACAATGTCAAACACCAGATGATCCTGGCTGGCTTTGTCGTCGGTAGAATTCTTGCGACCCGAGATCGCCGGGATCTGGCCGGGTTGAGCAACTCTGTAGAACGTGCCTCCGTCGGCCGACGTGAGGTCGATCGCGGCTTTGAGAATTTTTTCGACAAGAGATTTGGTGTCGCGTTCTGCAGAGAGCGCGATGCCGATGTTGTTTAACTGACGAATTCGATCGAGCAATCGATCTGAATTCGTCTGTGTCGCAGATTGCTTTGCAGACATGGGTCGACTAATACCTCGGGTCGCCCGGGAAAGGGCACAACTCGACAGCGATGCTTCCCTGGGAATCGCCGTCTTAACATCTTCAGAGACCACGCGTGACCAGACGCTCGTGTGTTCTCCATGACCGCGACACGTGAACAACCGGTGCGCGGGCAATCCCCCCGGATTGCGTCGTCCATTGTTAGGCAAACGTTGTGCCGCAGTCGCGTTACCGAGACTAGCGGTTAAGAAAGACGGACAAGCTGGAAGCGTCTGTACTGCTAAATGTCCATGTGCTCGCAGGAAGTGTCGACCGGTACCGTCATTGTTGTAGTTACATCATGTGATGTCTCTGGGTGACGACGAAGCCGTTAACAACAGTCACGTTACCTGATCAACAATGAACGCATACTCGAACGCGAGTTCTTCGAGTGCTTCATAACGACCTGATGCGCCACCGTGACCGGCACCCATGTTTGTCTTGAGCAGAACGGGTTGATCGCTCGTTGATTGCTCTCGCAGCTTCTGCACCCACTTCGCCGGTTCCCAGAAAGCAACTCGCGGGTCGTTCAGGCCAGCGGTAACCAGCATTGCCGGATAATCCTTTTCAGCAACGTTGTCATAGGGGGAGTAGCTGCGCATGTAGTCGTAAAACTCGCGCTCGTTGGGGTTGCCCCACTCATCCCACTCCAGCACAGACAGCGGCAAAGACGTGTCGAGGATTGTGGTGACCACATCTACAAAAGGAACCTGCGCGAGCACGGCCTTGAAAAGTTCGGGAGCCTGGTTGACCACGGCTCCCATCAAGAGACCGCCCGCGCTACCGCCCTGGATCGCCAGCTTGTGTTCGTTGGTAAACGCGTTGTCGATCAAATATCGGGCGCAGTCTACAAAGTCGTTAAAAGTATTTTTCTTGTTCAGAAACTTTCCATCTTCATACCAGGCACGACCCATTTCCTGACCACCTCTGATATGAGCGATCGCGAAGATCAAGCCACGATCCAGAAGAGCAAGTCGAGCTGAACTGAAATACACATCGAAGCTGCTTCCGTATGAACCATATCCGGTAAGCAGCAGGGGTTGCGGGTCGCTGCGATCCAGATCTCGCCGGTACACAAGGGAAACAGGCACACTGACACCGTCGCGAGCTTTTACCCAGATCCGGTCGCTTTTGTAATTGTTCTGATCGAAGTCTCCGAGAACGGGCTGACTCTTGATGAGACGCCGCTCCCGGGTTCTGACGTTGTATTCGAAAACTGTGCTTGGTGTCGTCAAAGACGTGTAGCTGAAACGCCACACGTCCGTATCGAAATCAGCATTTGCGTATCCGTATACATCGTATACGGGTTCATCGAATTCGATACTGTGCTGGTCTCCCGAATCATAATCGCGCACGAAGACTCTCGGAAGTCCCTCACTCTGCTCGCGAACTATCATGTGTCGCTGATACAGACCGAAGTCCATCAGGGTTACGTCATCGCGATGGTCGATCAGTGTTTTCCAGTTTTCACGTGCGGGGTTTTCCACCGACGTCTCGCAGAGCCTGAAGTTTTTCGCGTCGGCATTGGTCAGGATGAAAAAACGCCCGTCGTGATGATCAATCGAGTACTCGATGTTGGCCGTTCGGTCAGCAACCAGTCTGAAATCCTGCTCGGGAGTATCTGCTGCGACAAAGTGACACTCCGATGTCACCTTGCTGCTCGCATCGATCAACACATATTTTTCGTCTCGGGTGTTGCCCACCGAAACGTAAAAAGCGTCGTCTGGCTCCTCGAAAACCAGCGTTGCGTGTTCTGCTGGCTCACCGGTCACATGACGGTGTACCCGCCACGGCCGGTGTGCGTCGTCCATCGTGCAAAAGAAAAAGGTTTTATTGTCACTGGCCCATGCGAATCCGTAGTAGGTGTCGGGTACGGTCTGCTCCAGAACTTCACCACTTGCCAAATTCTTGAAATAAATTGTGTAACGTTCTGAACCATCGGTGTCGACTGAGTACGCCAGCCACTTGTGATCAGGGCTCGGTTGAAACAGGCCAAGACTGAAATAGCTGCTGCCCTCGGCGAGCTTATTGCAGTCGAGCATGATTTCGACGTCGCCGCCGGAAAGTGGCTTTCGGCAATAGACCGAGTAGTCCTTGCCTTCTTCGGTTTCGCTGAAAAATGACCATGGACCATAGGTGTAGGGCGCGCTGGTATCGGTCTGCGCAATACGCGACAGCATGTCGTCGTAGATCTGTTTCTGGAGTGTGCGCGTGTGGTTCGTCTGATGTTCGGCCCACTCGTTCTCGGCGTTGAGATGGGAGATCACAGCGTCGTTGTCTCTGTCGCGCAGCCAGAACCATGGATCTTCGCGAGTTTCCCCGTGCAGCACGTGGGCGTGGCTCACCTTGGCAGCGACGGGTGGTTTGGACGGCTTGTTCATATGGCGGCTCCGGAAAGTTGACGAGATTGTACGACAGGCCATCCGCCAAAAAAAAAGCGCCCGGAATTGCGGGCGCTGAATAGGGAAGGAAGTTGAAACATGCCTGCAGCGGCAAAAACGTGGAGGGATCAAGCGAAACTCGAGCTCGGAACTACGAGTTCGCTTCAACGGCTGTTTGACCGAAGTGCGCTGCGGGCACAACGCTATGGAGCCACAGGGAAACGTCTGATACCCAATCAAGCCTGACCAATGGCGGACAGGCAGGGATCGAGTCACTCTGTGTCGCTGGTCGCCGCCAACTGTTGTGCTGGCACCACGCACAGGCCCTCAGTGTTGCGTAGAATCCACTGCCAGTTCGTATGACAAGTCCAGGGTAAACGATTGTGAGTGTAGCTTCGGTTGAAGCCGTGTTGTTTGATTGCGACGGCGTTCTCGTTGACAGCGAGATGATCTCTAAAAATGTGCTGGTGCAATTGAGTGCTGCTCTGGGAGCGGAACTCGATCCGATCGTCGCGCTGGAGCAGTTCAAAGGGCGAAGGATGGCGGACTGCCTCTTGGATGTGGAGCGGACAATGTCGACGCCACTGCCTGATGATTTTATGACGACCTTCAGAGAAGCGGAGTATCGCGCACTCGATGAGCAGGTCACCGCGATTCCAGGCGTCACCGAATTTATTCAATCACTTGATGTGCCGGTGTGTGTGGCATCGAACGGACCCTTGGAGAAGATCAGATGTACTTTAGGTGCAACCGGTATTGATCGCTATTTTGGGGACAACATTCTCAGCGCTTACGAGACCGGAGTGTTCAAACCGGATCCTGATCTGTATTTGCGTGCGGCCGCCAGGCTTGGAGTCAATCCAGCCCGATGCGTGGTGATGGAGGACAGTATCCCCGGCACAACTGCGGGCGTTGCGGCCGGAATGCGAACGATCGCCTTTACGCCGGGTGAAGACATCTCGGGATATCCGACTGAAGGCGTCTACTTTGTGGATTCGATGGCCGACGCCAAACAACTCATTGCCAGCTGGAGCAAACTGAAATCGAGCGGTAGCTAGTCGGGGATCTCGTTAAGAACATCAAGGTGGACAGGATTACCTGTAGCGGCCAGCGCTTTTTTGACTTGCTCACGCTCGCCCGGTTTACGGTTTTGATTCATCTTCCACTTGCCGGTGACAGACTCAGGTTTCATCGCGTAGCCTGTGATCGCAGTTCGCATCCCGTCGTACAGAGACGCATCCATTTTTTCCGTCGTCCAGGCTGGTTTTGGCGCGAGTTCGTTTTCGCCTTGTGCCGAAAGCTCGTCGAGCAGAACCATCAACTGTGCATCGGGCATTACGACAGGCTTGCCTCGCGCCTGCACTACCGCATAGTTCCATGTCGGAACCTGGTTTTCTGTTCCGTACCAGTCTGGTGATATGTAAGCGTTGGGTCCGGTGAAGACGATCAG
Organism: uncultured Gammaproteobacteria bacterium; assembly: GCA_938034705.1. GTDB lineage: Bacteria > Pseudomonadota > Gammaproteobacteria > Arenicellales > CALHMG01 > CALHMG01. The sequence goes on along the minus strand of CALHMG010000300.1, from coordinate 1,207 downwards.
CGCTTCACGGGATCCATCGAGCATCTTGACCAGCGGGTTGTTGCGAGACAGATGGAATCCCAGCGTGATGTCGCCGTTTTCGTCATGTTTTGTATGAACCGGCACGTGTCCTGCCTCAACGCCATCTTCATGCGCAACGCAGAGCAGCGCAAACGGATTGTCCCGCATGAGTTCAAAGATTCGGGTGGACTCAGACTGTTTGAATTTTGGAGGCACAAACATGGATTCAGAGGACCGGTTCGCAGGGGCAGGAGGACCAACTTAACGTCCTCGCAGCAGAATGTAAAAGAGGCGACTATGGGTGTGACCATAGCCGCCTCTTCAACGCTGGCGTCGGATTCTGTATCAGAATTTTCCCTGAGTTTCCTCGAACCCAAATGCCGCAAGTGCGAGTGGGAGAGATGTCGCAAAGCCAGAATCAGAGCATCACCCGGGGGCGGGGGAGTCTGACTGTTAACGCGAACGTCCTGTTCCGGTTTGACCTGCATTCCTTTGGCCCGAGCAGACGTCCTGTTGCTCCAGTTTCCCTGTTGTGCCGGTTTTTCCTGACCGGCAGGGCCTTGTTCAGGTCAAGAGGCCTTCCCAACTTCGGCTTCGTTAACACTTTGTGACAACTTCAGAATAGACTCAAACTGAGCCGCCGCTATAGGAATATCCCCCGGAGTTCTGAGAGTCGTTCGCGAACTCATCTGCGGTGAACCGGTCCAACAGATATACCACTGACGAGACAATCTCATGATGCCAAGCAGCCTGAAAAAACGTAGTCACTTCCTGACGTGTGCCGCACTGATTGCGACACTGTTTACCGGGCCGACATCTGCCGCGGACACCGCGGTCGCTACATTCGCCGGCGGGTGTTTCTGGTGTACCGAGTCCGATTTCGACAAGGTGGATGGTGTTGTCCGCACCACCTCAGGCTACATCGGCGGTCACGTTGATAACCCCGATTACTCAAGGGTGTCAGCAGGAATAACCGGCCATACGGAAGCTGTTGAAATCGAGTTTGATCCGGCGGTAGTGAGCTACGAAAAGCTGCTCGAGATCTACTGGCGCAGTGTTGATCCAACCGTTGATGATCGACAATTTTGTGACAAGGGTAGTCAGTATCGCCCCGAGATTTTTGTACACGATACGAGTCAGCGCAGCCTAGCTGAGGCATCGAAGGACAACCTGATCAAAACAAAGCCGTTTAGCGAGCCCATAAAGG
>CALHMG010000299.1 GCA_938034705.1 uncultured Gammaproteobacteria bacterium | reverse complement strand
AAATACCGATCCTGTCAGCAAAGTTGTGGCACAAAGCACCAGCAGAGGAACAAAACTAGAACCCGACAAAACTCACCCGTTAGGTCATTAACGACAAACACAGCCGTCGAATAATGCGTCAACGTGAGTTCGGGTTTCGTTCGATTTCAGTGAACCCCGGCGAACGGCGAGAACAGACCGATGGTCGGGTGAGAAGGTCAGGCGCTTTTACGCAACACCATGGCCCCCTGCCCCCGGCGTCTCGACCTCGACGGCCTGATCCGCCTTGAGCTCGATGGGCTCGGTCTTGTCGGCGAGGCGCTCGGTCCCACCATCATCCGTGCGCAGCAGAAAGCGACCACGGCCACCATCACCACCTCCGCCCAAACCCCATGGTGCATGTCGGAATCGTTCGCCGACACCACTGAAAACACAGGCGTGGTCGCGAGGATAGACCACGCGCCTGATGCCGCGCCCACCATTGAATTTGCCGACTCCGCCCGAATCCTTGACCAGGGAATACTCGTCAACGATAAGGGGATACTCCAGCTCGATAGCCTCAACCGGCAGATTGCTGGTGTTGGTAATGCCAACCTGCACGCCATCCTTGCCGTGAGCTGTCGGACGCGCGCCCATACCACCGCCGAGTGTTTCAAGATAAAGGTATGGCCTGTCGGTGCGCGGGTCTACGCCCGAGAAAACGGCGGTTGTGTTAGCGCCGTTGCCGGCGGCAGGCACTCGATCTGGAAAGGCTTTGGCGAATGCGCCAAGGCACACGTCGATTATTCGCTGACAGGTGTGCGCTCGGGAAGCAACAGATGCCGGAAATATGGCGTTTACCAGTGTGCCCGGATCACTCTTGATATCGATCGCATCCAGCAGCCCCTGATTCGACGGAACCTCCGGATCAAGTAGAGCCTTGATCGAGTAACAAACGGACGCCTGGGTCGCATTCATTGTCACATTGATGTTGCCGCGAACCTGCGGCGACGTACCGTCAAAGTCAAACAGAATATCCGTATCGGCAACGGTGACCTTGACCTTGATCGGGATGTCGAATGCATCAACCCCATCCGAGTCCATCATGTCTTCGAACTCATACACGCCATCCGGAATCTCGCGAATCGAATCCTGGACGCGGCTTCTGGTTCGAACGATGAGCTCGTCGAATGTGGTCAGTATTCTGTCCTCACCGTGTTCGCGCATCACTTCCTGAAGTCGCCGCTCTCCAAGTCGACAAGCCGCGATCTGGGCGTAGTAGTCACCGCGCCGCTCCTCGGGCACTCGAACGTTCAAAAGCAGAAGGTCGAGGATGTCATTTTGCAGTTCGCCTTCCGAGAACAGTCGAACGACCGGAATTCGCAAACCTTCCTGATAAATTTCTGACATGCCACCAGCCATGCTGCCGGCAGCCATGCCGCCAATGTCTGCGTGGTGAGCAATGTTGCATACGAATGCAACCAGCCTGCCCTCACTGAAGACCGGCATTGCCAGATTGACGTCAGGTAGATGGGTACCTCCCGCAACGTGCGGGTCGTTGGCAACAAAAATATCGCCGGGTCTGAAATCTTCTGTCGTGTACTTTTCAAGCACACTCTTCATGAGTCCCGCCATGGACGCCACGTGGATGGGCAACGAATCAGACGCCTGAACAATCAGGCGGCCTTGCGCATCAGTAATCGCGGTCGAATGATCATGTCGCTCCTTGATGTTTGTTGAGTACGCACTCTTCATCAGCGCAACGTAAGTTTCGTCGGTGATTGATTTCAGACTGTTGTAGACCAGTTCGAGCGTAATGGGATCAAGCGGCTTCATGGTTTTCTCTCTCGTCAGTGCGATTGCTGTTGACGTCGGTGTTCCGGTGGTCGCTGGCAAAACGGGCTCGTCCTTTGATCAAGTCTGATTCCGATTCGCCCAGGACGAATGCTCTGAAGTTCCCAGGGTCGAACCTGGTGTCGCCAGACTGTTTGCGGGCGAAACGTGTCAGCACAATCTGATCAGGTTCGTTTCGAATCTGAAGTACCGTCCCGGTTTGTTTGAAACCGGCACGCGCATAAGCGCGGCGTGCGCGATGATTTTTAACCGCAACGGTCAGATTGATGCGCTGAATGTGAGGATGAAATTCGGTGACAACGTCACCAAGAAGATCAAGCGCGCTGACGGCCACGCCGTGACCTTGATATCTGCTGTCTACGCACATCGCCTCAAGCCCGCAAACGTCGTCGCCAGCGGCATAATGACTGGTTTCGCGGGGATCGAGATTGAGCTGAAAATAACCCACCGCACGGGAATCAAACCAGATCACATACTCGTGAGCGTTGCGCTTCATCTTGTACCGGGCCAGCACTCGATCGATGGGTGGCAGAAACGCGTACTGCTCGGTTGACAGCGAAAACCTTGCAATCGTTCGACGCCCGAGACGGCGCATGGGCCTGATGTACAGGCCCTGTCGGCCCGGCGCCGAAGACAGTAAGCGACCGATCATGACAAATCGCCCAGCGTAATAACAAGGTTACCGAAATCATCGACCACTCCCGAATCTGTGGGATAGATCAGCGTGGTTGCGTCGAGCTGATCGACAACGGCTGGCCCGTCGATTCGCTGACCTGGAACAAGATCATCACGCAACCACTGCTGCGCTGTACTCGCTCCGGAGTCATCAAACCACACCTCCCGGGTCCCGCGCGGGGAAGCTGGATCAGATCGGCGAAGCCTGCCCTGATCACCGTCTGATTCCAGTGAAGCCATGGCTGTCAGACGAGCGTTCACAACCTCGACAGGATCGTCGGGATTGAAGTAACCATAGCTGCGTTCATGTTCCCGGAAAAACTGTTCCTGCAGAGACTCCGGAGAGACGTTGGCCGGATTGTCGATGACGACGGCGAGTTCAAAATTCTGGCCTACATAACGCATGTCGAGCCGGATCTGGGTCGACTGCTGATTCCGTTCGCCGATGCCTTCACGACCGAACCACCGACTGGCCTCATCGATGAGCTCGTCGAGTTGTGTACGGATAGCCGCGATGTTGGTGTCATTCACCTGAATCCGCGTGCTTCGGACAAAGTCTTCTTTCATACCGGACACCACCAGACCCTGCGCGCAGACGATGCCCGGTGCCAGTGGTACGACAATAGTTTTCTGACCCAGAGCGCGCGCGACATCTCTTGCGTGCAGTGGACCCGCACCGCCGAAAGGCATCAGCGCGAAGCGTCGCGGATCGTGGCCACGCTCAACAGAGATCGTGCGAATTGTTCTGACCATGTTGGCAACGACCACAGATATGATGCCGTGCGCCGTCTTCTCCACGGTCAGACCCATCTTTGCTGCCAGCGGCGCAAGCGCCTGGTGCGCAAGCTGCGAATCCAGTGACATCGCCCCGCCAAGAAGGCCGCCGGAAGACAGTCGCCCGAGCACAAGATTCGCGTCACTCACCGTCGGCTCCGTACCGCCGCGGCTGTAGCATGCCGGCCCGGGATCGGCGCCGGCGCTCACGGGTCCCACCTTCATCAGACCGTCTCGATCGAACCAGGCGATGGAGCCTCCACCGGCTCCGACGGTCTCGATGTCCACCATTGGCAATCGAATTGGAAAGCCGGCGACGTCGCGATCGTAGGAAATGTCGAACTCGCCGTCCCTGATCATTGCAACGTCTGCGCTGGTGCCGCCCATGTCCAGCGTGATCACGTCCCGGAGGCGATTCTGACCCGCGACGTAAACAGCACCAACGGCCCCGGCGGCCGGGCCTGATAACGCCGTCCGCACAGGCAGAGCCTGGGCACGAGTCGGCGACATCAGTCCACCGCTCGACTGGTTGATACCCACACTCGCTTCGGGCATCACCTCATTCAGACCAGATTCCAGATGCGCGATATACGACGTCATGACCGGCTGCAAGAAAGCATTTATTGCCGTGGTCGAGAACCGCTCGTATTCGCGAAACTCCGGCTGCACAGTTGATGAAAGCGAAACATGCATATCCGGAAGCGCCCGCTCAATGGCCTGCCCTATCCTCTGTTCGTGAGACGCATCGACAAACGCAAACAGGCAGCAGACCGCAACCGCGTCAGCGCCAGAAGCCTTCACATCAGCAATAGCCTGGTTGACGGATTGTTCGTCGAGCGCTTTCAGCACTGTGCCGTCAGCCGTTATTCGTTCAGAAACTTCAAATCGTCGCTGCGCATCCGCAAGAGGCGGCGGATGATCCATGAACATGTCGAACATGTGTGGACGCGTCTGACGTCCGATTTCAAGAAGATCACCAAACCCCCGGGTTGTGATAACGGCGACGGTGGCTCCACGGCGCTGAATCAGCGCGTTGGTACCAACCGTTGTTCCGTGACCCAGACGCGTGACGCTCGCGAGGTCGATCTGATGTTCGTCCGAGAGTTCACGCAGACCCAGCAGAATCGCCTGGGCGGGATTTGACGGCGTTGACGGTCGCTTGCTGACCCGAACATCACCGCTGTCCGTGTTGACAGCGTAAAAATCAGTAAAGGTACCGCCTACGTCTACACCAATAGTCCAGCTCATCGCCCGCCCTGAGAGTTTCCACATCGTTCAGGCGACGATTGTTGGCACACTCGCACGGAGTGGTAAACACAATTTTTGCCGATGCGCGCGCCATGGCCGGTAACGGGACAGCAGCATCTGCCTTCGGTCACGGCCACCTTTCGATCCGGAAAAAATCGTCTATAAAGTACCACTATGTGGTACTACCCTGCGCGAGGAACCCGTGTCTGAGACACCCGCTATCGTCGATGCCCTGAAGGCCGTCCTGCGTCGCGAAGGCATTACCTATGTCGACATCGCGAAGCAGCTGCAGCTGTCTGAGTCGAGTGTTAAACGTCTGTTCTCAAAACAGGAATTCAGTCTGAAACGGCTTGACGAAGTCTGCGAACTTGCGGGGATACAGATCTCGG
>CALHMG010000298.1 GCA_938034705.1 uncultured Gammaproteobacteria bacterium | reverse complement strand
GGAAAGTCGCTCGGGTTACTCAATAGGGCTGTCCTATCCGCCGGACTGGGGCGAGCGGACCATGAGCTTGCGTCCGGGCGACACTACCGTGCTCAAACCCGGCATGACCTTTCACCTCATGACGGGACTGTGGCTTGATGACTGGGGTATCGAAATTACCGAAAGCATCGTGATTACGGCAACAGGAGTCGAGCTGCTTGCCAGTCTTCCTCGCGAACTGTTTGTAAAAACCTGAACACCAGAGAAAGAAAATGACCATCAAAAAATCATCTGTGTCACTTACTGTCGACCTGGATGCCCAGGGCGTACAGCATGGACACTTGAGCCTGCCCTACTCTCATGACGATTCCGCATGGGGTTCGATCATGACCCCACTGACGGTCATCCAGAATGGAAGCGGTCCCACGGTGTTGATGACCGGCGCGAATCACGGCGATGAATACGAGGGTGCGATCGCCCTGCGGCGACTCACCCAGACTATCAAGAGTGAAGAAATCAGCGGACGGTTGATTATCGTGCCGTTCTTCAACTACGAAGCGTTCAAAGCTGGCAAACGAACATCGCCAATCGACAAAGGCAACATGAACCGTGTGTTTCCCGGAAAAGTCGATGGCACGCCGACGGAGAAAATTGCCGACTATTTTCAGCGATATCTTCTGCCCGAGGCTGACGTCGTCCTCGACATGCACTCCGGCGGCAGGACGCTGGAGATCGTCCCGTTCGCGGCTGCGCACGTGCTGCCGGACAAGGAGCAGCAGGCCAAGTGTGTCGCGGCGATGAAGTCTTTTGCGGCACCCTATTCAATGATGCAGCTGGAAATGGACCCGGCGGGACTGTACGACACTGCCGCAGAAGAGATGGGAAAGATCTTTGTGACCACGGAACTCGGGGGCGGCGGCACAAGCAGACCGTGGACTATCGAGATTGCCGACAGCGGCGTCCACAATCTTCTGATCCATCTCAATATGAAAGAAGGCCAACCGGTTGCACGTCAGAGCCTCATGCTCGATATGCCGGACCACCGGTGTTTTGTGACGTCAACGTCAGAGGGACTGCTGGAGCCGGTTGTTGAACTGGGGTCCCGCGTGCGCGAGGGCGACCTCATCGCCCGTGTCTGGGACACAAACCACACCGGCACTGGGCCCGTCGAATACCGCTCGCCGTTAACCGGAGTGCTTGCATCTAGACACTACGCCGGCTTGATTCGAATGGGTGATTCAATCGCCGTTGTCGCCCTGGTAGTCGACGAGGGTGATTGAATAACCCGTCCCTGAATCGGACCTCCCGCACGGAGCTCAGTCGTGCGGGTCGGTCGGATCGTCGAGTCGTATCTGCACGGGGAGCGTTGCGGGGCCAGAACGTAACGTCGACACCGAAAGCTCCTCAAACTGACCGCTTCGATTAAAGCGTTTCAGCTCCGTCCTGATCTCCTTCAGCCTTTTGATTCGCCGAGATCTACCTTTGCTGGAATCGCGACACAGTCGCGATACCTTGCTTACGGTCCTGGACAGATTGAGATCTGTGCCGGCCTCAAGCCAGTGTATGTTGCACGAAGCCGCAAGTATCTGGCGACCGGTCGCGAAGCATGCCTGGTCGAGACGCGTGCGACGACTGCCGTCACTGTAGTTGCGGCTATCGGCATTCAACAGACCCAGACCGAGCGAAAATGCGGTCTCCGCTTGCGTGTCACTGTCGCCGTAGGTGCGCCCACCAAAACGTGCATCGATTTCGTCGTCGAATTGCTCGTCGGCGATGCGCACGGTCCCAAGATCAATCTCACCGCCAGCCGCATCGAGACAGGCCAGAAAATCGGAGGATCGGGCCGCGTACCACTGCGCTGTTCGCGTCGCCAGACTGCGGCGATCTGTGGATTCCGTTTTGGATGAAAGATCGCTGGTCGAGTCAGATGCACTCTCCACACCGGACTTGTCATCGATCTTGGTCGGCGTCTTGTCATCCTTGATCTTGGTAGTTTGGTACTCAACAACTTCCTCATCTTCGTTGGAGACAAGAATGCCCGCCTCGGCGTACGCGACGTTTTTGATCCTGGTCGCAACGATATCGTCCGCGGTCACGACGTAGGTTGCGGTGCAGACAATAAACTGGTTGCGCTCAAGCCGGCCGCCCGGCAAATCCGGACAGAACACACCAGGAATCTTGTCGTCGTACACGATGATCTGATCGAGCAGCACGCCCTCACCAACATTGGTAACGGTGTAGGTGTAGTCGATGCTCTGGCCCTCACGTTCATACGTCTCACTATCGGTGTGCTTGTCCAGCACGATGACCGGCGTGATGTCGTCGAGTATTTCGTACAGCACAATCTCGATGTCCGTGTTGGATCGAAGCGAGCCGGCAAACGCCGTTGCTTCGTTTCTAATTCTTTCGGCCAGAACGTCGTCTGGAGTGGCGACATAGGTCGCCGTGCAGCGCACGGACTCTCCCGGCTTCAGCTCGCCCCCGGGCAATTCCCCGGGGCACTCCACCGAATCGATCTTGTCGTCCTCGATCCTGATCAGATCAGTCAACGTACCCGGGCCGACGTTAGTGACGTCGTAGGTGTAGTAGATTTTTTCGCCGTCAGAAAAGAACTTCTCCCGATCGACCTGCTTGTCGAGCACGATCGAGGGCAGCAGGATGTCGATTTCCCTGTAGATGACCGTTTCGTCGTCCTTGTTGGACTTGAGCAAACCGGCTTCAGCTATTGCAATATTGGTGATCTTCGCGGCGAGGACATCAGCTTCGGTGGCGGCATAGGACGCGAAACAGGTAACAGACTCACCCGGTTTCAGCTCGCCGTTGGGCAGCTCACCAGGGCACGTCACATCGCCAATCTTGTCATCTTCGACGGTAATGACATCAACAAGAATACCTGGCCCCGCATTTTCAACAACGTACTCGTAGTGAATCAGTTCACCTGCAGCATGAAACTCTTCACGATCAACTTTTTTGTCGAGCACGATTGACGGCAGCAGAGGTTCTTCTTCGTCAACGATATTGTTGTACACGTCACAGGTGACAATCTCGTTACCGTCCAGCTCAACTGCAAACACGCCTGAATCAGAGATAATCGGGGACGCCACTGATTGCCCGATGTTCTCACCACCGGTGATCTCACAGCTGACACCATCGAATTCAAAATCTTCGTTCGTCGAGAGCTCGCGCACCTGTACCTGGCTTGCGTTCCATACAGAGTTTTCAACGAGCTCCCACTCAAATCTGGCAATGCCGCGCGCGTCGGTCACAACCGAAGCCCCGTCTTCGGGAGTGGTCCATGTCCAGTAATTCTGATCCGCCAGCGGAGTTGATTCGAACTCCCAGCCCGCAGCGACGCCGTAGTCGTCTGAACCCACGGCGGTCTGTTCCCATTTTCGAACGATCAGCGATGGCGAACACAGCGACAGGACTACGCCACCCAGAATGCCCTGCAGCTGTTCAAAGTCTGACGCGATCAGGACGTCGTCCGAGATCGGGTTGAACGTGTCTTGCGGGTCAGATTCATAAAATACATCGGGGCCGGATATCGCGATGAGATTGTCTATGGAGTCGATCAGCTCACCTGCCCCGATACCGCCCACACCTACGGTGTACAGATGGGCGTTGTCCTGTTGTTTCAGAAGATCCGCGACGGCCGCGGCATCGGAAACATGTTGCCCATTGCTTTCCTGATCTGTGATTTCACCAGCGTTATTCAGTCGGCGGTTAGGCGAACCGTCCGTGACATGAAAAATCAGTAACGGCACATCGGGGCGAGTGGCAAGATCACCGTCCTGCGGTCGCACGATCGATCGGGCCTTGACCAACGCCGCTTCCCAGTTGGTATAGAACCCGGTGTCCTGACTTGGGTCAGCGACGTCGGCGACGTAGCCCACCGGATTCGCCGGAAGCCCCCCCGCGGAAGTTCCAGGATCGCCGATGGCTTCTTCAAAGGGACCACCGCTGCGCAAGCTGTGATCATTGACGAATCTGAAGCCGACTTGTTTGATCGCATCAATGTTGTAGCTGACGACAGCGACACGGCTGTTGGTGTTGCTGAACGCGCCCAGAAACGAATAGGCCGCCTCCGTCACCAGGTCAACCGCGCCGTTTCGATCCAGCTCCGTCGGGTTGGCGGGCAACCAGGTTCTGATGGAATCCGACGCGTCGAGCACGAGGACAATGTCGGCGCCACACTGGCGGGCAACGTTCGGGTTATTGTCAGCCTGGGCCCACCCGGATGCCGGAAAACAGAGGCTGACTGCCACTGTCGCGATCCATGTGGTTTTTCGGGCCCATTTCGACACCCCCTGACACGGTGTTGAAGTCTTCACGGTGGTCTTCCCTGACACGTTTGTGAATTGAGTTAGGTAAGTGATAGATCAATCAGGAACCCCCGCAAACGGACGAATTTCGTCGGTAGCTGACCAAAGGCGGGATATCCGGTTTCTGGCCAAGCACTCAGTCAAGAAAATATACGTTCAAAACCAACTGGTTAAAGCGGATTCTGGAAAACAGACGAACCATGCTGATCCTAATTGAAGAATCAGTTATTGAGCGATAAGTTTGCCGACACAGGGAATCACCCGCCGCTCATCCTTTGTGAGCTGCTCCACAAAACTTTGTCAGGGAAGGCAATCATGAATCAGAGATCGCGGCCGTCGTGCCCGAAACCCACCCGTACGCCCGGGGCCACACGCCCACCTCGCGTGTCCAGCACACGTCGAACCGTCCTTACTGCAACGCTTGGACTTGCCGCAATAACCATCCCCACGCGCTGGAGCAGTCCGCTGATTGAGTCCGTTGTCCTGCCCGCTCATGCACAAACTACCGGGAGCCTGACTACCCCTTTAACCGACTGCGCACCACAGACACTCACCGATGGCTCGTCGGTAGCGTTTACATTGTCGGAAGCTGAATGCACGACTTCCTCGAACGCGGTTGCGTTCCTCGGTGCGAGCTGTGCTGGCGGCGTGACGACACTTACGGTCGCGCCGGGAGTCCAGTGGGACCCCGTCAGCAGTTCACCCGCAGGTAATCCGATTGTGATTGCAGCCGGCAGTGGACTGACGCCGATTACGATCGTCGTCGAACAACTCGTAACCAGCAGTTTCTATCGGATGGAATTCGACGTGACGGACGACGGTGTCGATTGCTCACTTTCCGAAATTCTGGTGTTCGGGCCTTTCACAAGCGCAGCAGCTGCAACAGCCTGACACGGTCGCAGACTGGCCCTGACAACGATCGAGCGTCCTCCTTCGTGAGGGTTTGACGTATCATTGCGAGCGACTTAACCACGCACGCAGACGCAGTCATGTCAGGAATTCTTCAGGGTCTTCAGGTTGTAGAAGGGTCAGCATTTATCGCGGCCCCCAGTGGCGGCATGACGTTGGCGGCCATGGGCGCCGACGTGATTCGTTTTGACCCTATTGGCGGCGGGCTCGACTATCGTCGCTGGCCGGTCACCGAGGACGGACACAGCATTTACTGGCGGGACCTGAACAAAGGCAAGCGTTCGATCGCTGTGGATCTGCGCAATCCGCAAGGGCGAGAGCTGCTGACGTCGATAATCACCACAGGCGGCGAGAACTCGGGTCTCTTTCTCACCAACTTTCCTGCTCGCGGCTGGCTCGCGTACGAATCACTTCGCCAGCACCGCGAGGATCTGATTCAGGTGAGCATCACGGGCGATCGCCACGGCGGGACCGCGCTCGACTACACCGTGAATGCCAGAGCAGGATTTCCGTTTTTGACCGGCCCTGCCGACGACGATCGGTTGAACAACAACGCCCTGCCCGCCTGGGATTTTCTGTGCGGCAAAGAGGCCGCCATTGGTTTGCTGGCGGCCGAGCGCTATCGCAGACTGGGCGGCAGCGGACAGGAAATAAAACTCTCCCTTGCAGACGTTGCTTTTGCGACCGTGTCCGCGCTGGGTTATGTCGGCGAAATTGCTATCAACGACGAAGAGCGCCAGCGCCACGGCAACCGTCTTTACGGTGCTTTCGGTCGAGATTTCGAAACCTCTGACGGCGAGAAAGTCATGGTGGTGGGAATATCGGGCCGACAGTGGACATCGCTGTTACAGGCGACGAATACCGAAGATGCCATCGCCGCCCTGGCGGATCGCATGAGCCTTGATTTTAAGGACGAAGGCGACAGATTCCGCGCCCATGATGAAATCGCGGAAATTCTGGAGCCATGGTTTAAAGGCCAGGTATTTTCCAGCGTTGCCGAGAAACTCGACGCGCGCGGAGTATGCTGGGGTCGTTATCAAAGCATGCGCACCATGGTTGAGGAAGATCCGGATGTTTCGGCTGACAACCCGATGTTCAACGTTGTAGAACAGCCTGACGTTGGCTCATACGTCGCCGCGGGCTCACCACTGGATTTTGGCGAACTCGATCGTGTCGCCGCCCAGCCGGCACCTCGACTCGGTCAACACACTGACGAAATTCTCAGTGACCGACTCGGACTTTCCAGCGCAGAGATTGGTCGACTGCACGATGACGGGGTTGTCGCCGGCGCCGCCAGCTGAATCGGCGATCCCACTCGACACACGAGCAATCAGTCTCGCATGCTGTCTGATTCAGCGTTCTGTGACGCCTGGTTCTCCTGTTGACTCTCGTCTGTCCGGTGCTGTTCAAACAGAGCGAGGCTTTCTTCCTCGGACGCGGTTCGATCTCCCGCAAGCAGCAGGTTATACGCCCAGCTCCCCCGGGTGAGTGGAACGAGGTTGATAAGTGCCGCCCATAGCACCAGGCCCGCTACCGCGCCGCCGCCGACGATGTAGATGGATTCAATCGACATGCTGGAGAACAGTGCTACACCAAGCAGAAGACACACGGGCAAAGACACGCTGAGCAATGTACCTCGGCGCCGCGCTTCGCGAGCGAGAACATTCTCTGCGACCTGTGCGTGCTGTTGCGTGACCATATCGTCCGGTTGATTCGTCTGGGTCATTGGATCATTGGGACCTTTCGATTACAGGTTCGCGCATCGCCAGAGCCATCAGGAAACCGAAAAAAGCGAAAATGGGCAGCACCAACATCGATGCGCTAAAGGTTTCGGCGTCGTAGATGCGCAGACTTCCTGACATGTCACCAGTCCAGCGTCTATCGAGCAGAAACCCTATCAAGGGTTGAAACAACGCGCCACTCGCAACGACGAATGTGTTGACGATCCCCAGCGTCGCGCCGCTCGCGTAGGCCGCGTTGTGTTCTCTCGCAGCCGCAAACGTCAAAATCATCGTCGATCCACCAATTCCGCCGACAAGCAGCAGCAGCGCGATAACGCCCGAAGACAGACCAGGAAGGTAGAGCACGGTGGCAATCGTCAGTGTCGATACAAGGGTGCCAGCCAAAAGCAAAGGCTTTCGCGCCCGCAGTCGGTCCGACAGCCACCCAACCAGAGGTGCACCAATCAGCCAACCGACGAAGACCAGTGACAGCAGCGTGGCCGCTTCTGATTTTTCAATTCCGTAGACGGCCTTGAACCAGGGAACGCCCCAAAGCCCGGCGAACGCCAGTACCGGGCCGGTCAGGGACATCCCAATCACCGCAATGATCCAGGTCTGTGGATTGCCGGCCGCGTTTTTCAATCCGACAAGAAAATTCGACTCGGTCCTTCTTGGCGGGTTGTTTTTTACAAACAGGAAAATGGTCACCGCCAGCACCGCCGCGACCGCCGCAATAAACAGCATGGCACTACGCCAGCCTGACTGTTCAACGACCCAGCCGACCGGCGCCTGACCTGCTATCGCGCCGGCGGTGCCCGCGAACTGGCCGCCCCCGGTAAACACCGCGAAATGACGGTCCGGAAGCTGCTGGCCGATAACGGTGAGCACGCCAACCCAACTGAAAGCGCAGCCGAAGCCGATCAAAAGCCGCCCGATATAGGCCCCCTGCACGACCTCGCTCCAGGCGAAAATCACACAGCCGAGGGCGCAGATCATTGCTGCGCCCGCCATCAGGACCCGAGGCCCAACCCGGTCCATCAATACGCCAACCGGTATCTGCACGGCGGCGTAGGCGTAAAAGTAAAATGCTGACAGATTGCCAAGAACGACAGCCGTCACGCCAAAGTCCCGCATCAACTCTTCGACCATGACGCTTGGACTGACCCGCAATGCAAACGCCACAAAAAAGAATGCGGACCCGACACCCCACGCGATCACGCCAGGGAGAGCAATCGAACTGGATTCTGCATCGTGGCCCACAATCTGTATCCTGTGATGGAGATCTCGACCGAAACCCAGACCGATTCCACCCCGTTCAGGGGATATCCTGCAGCAGAGTACAGGACTTCTGCATAAGCCAGGACGAATGGGCCGGAACCGGAATCCCGCATTCGCGATGTAAATCGCCACGCGTGTACTCGTGCGAGAATAGCCCGGTCTGCGGGATGTCTGATGCCACCGGGGTGCCTGCCCGATCAAAGCGGGGGGATGCCACAAAAACTGTTTCCGTTTGTACGGTTGTGTCGCATGTACTGTCGTATTGAGGTTTCATACAAGACACTCATGGACGTGTTGTGGGGTAGCTTTTAACAAGCAGTCCCACCGGGCGAACAAAACCAATTCAAAAACAATTGGCCCAGGTGGAAGGCACTCAGCAAATGAGCAGCAAACGTATAGACAGGGATCATCCGACTTCAGATCATGGATTCGGAACTCAATCTGGAAGAGCCCCACAACGAATGTTGGGCGGCCTGGCTACGGCTGTCGCTGGAGACGCCTCGTTATCGCAGCCGTATCGTGCGGCCCGATCTGCGCAAGTCCGAACCATTCAGACGGAGTCTGAATCGAAGACCACTAAGCGTATTTTGCCGACAGTGGACAGGGAAACGCCCACTCAAGGAGAGGCGGCTGGAAAATTGTCTGACCAAATCAGCAGAGTTCGCTCGGGCGAAGGCCACCGTCCGGTGGTGTCAACGAAATGGCGCGATCTGGCGGAAGGGCTCCAGCCGGAGGTTATGAAAAGCCTCGGCATCGACCTGACCGCGCACAACGCATCGCCGATTGCCAATCGCCGCGACCTCATCGACAGCACGATCAAGTACCTGATCAGAGACAAAGAGAATCGGTCCATCGCCGTGCTGAAAATGTCCAGCGAGATCGATCCGCAGTCTGTCGCAGAAAGCACCCAGATCGCCGAGGAAATTGCGAGCAGTCTCAAGCCGGACACAGGACGCCACATCCTTCGTCCTCTCGTGGAACATCAATACGGCGGGAGATCGGTTGCGATCTATCCTTATCTCGACCAGCTCAAAATGTTTCGCCCTGCCTGGATAGTGCAGCGACGTGGACTCGCACCCCACATCATGCGCTGGGCCAAAGAGCTGTCGCGGCAAACCGTCCGCGATGCCGGCACCGCCCAGATTGAACAGCAGTACATCACGCCGCTTGAGGCGATTGTCAGAGACCATGCCGAGTTTGGACCACAGTTTGTCGAGATGGCAAAAAAAGCCCTTTTGAGAATCGACTCGGGGAAACTCAGACCGAAAACCGTCGCCATGCACGGTGATCCATGGAAAAACAATATTCTTCTGGATGCTCGAAACGTATCTGGATTCGAAGACGGTAGTAGCTCAGCCAGATTCATGTTTATCGACTGGGATACAGGTCAATCAGAGGGATTTCCGTTCTTCGATCTGATACGACTGTCGAATACGCTTCGCACCCGCAAACCGCAGATGCGTCGATTGATTCAGGACTATTGCGAAATCGTTGAGGCAACACCGGAAGACGTCAGCAGCTACATTACCGCCGCGCTGGGCCATACGTTGCTGAACCTGAACAATTGTCCGCGTCATGTCGTGGCGCTGTCGTCGCAGATCTTTCTCGAAGATCTGAAGCGCATAGACCTTATCTAGACGCGAGCGCGTTCCCACCTGCCGCGGATAGCGCCGCGCCTCATATTCAGAAGCTTGTTGGCAACTCGCCACCAGGGCCTGACGCCGTTAGTCACTGGGCCAACTTCGCGCAACCACTGCGTTACGTCAGGCCTCACAGGATCCAGAATTTCCAGAAACCGGTCCCAGCTTTCGGGGAACATCGATCCACGGTGATGGATAATCGAAGTCTCGGAAAGAATCGACGCATCATGATACTCAAGCTCTGGACGCATCGTGAGGTTGTGCGTCATTGCGAGCTCCCGACTTCTCATACCCTTTGATGCAATTTCAAGCGACAGCGCAACCTGATCGGTATAGAAGATCCCGGCATCGGGGTGCACCGGTCCCTCCAGCAGCGCTTTCATGTTGGTCTGACGATAACCCGTGCCAAACCCCAGACCACGCCTGAAGGGCAAAACGCCAGAGTTATAGTAGCCGCGAATTCTTTCGTTCCTGTCGACCGTTGTCGTCCAGCCAAGGTCGTCCAGTGAGATATTGAACAACTCGCACAGGGCCTGCCAGTAGAGCTCATTTGGATCTCCAGGCCCCTCTGTCGCGACCGTCTTGCTGGTCGGGCAGGCGGCGATATCAATACCGTCTTCAAGGATCAGATCATCAGGCTGGTTCACGATTAACACGTCGCTGTCGACCCAGACGATCTGATCGGTGTCGGCCTCCGTTTCGGCGATCTCCAGCGCCTTGGCCTTGTTCAGGTAGCCGAACCACCGATACGGGTCATCAACGTTGCGGTTGATATGGCGCACGTTGGACTGTTTAAGCAGACTTACTGTTTCACTGTGAAGGGGACATCCAGACCGAGGCGTTACGGCAAGGATGGTTGAATCAGCGTAGGCGCCGCCCCATTTGCGAATGCTGCGCACCAGTCTGGTTGTCTGAAACTCCAGGGGGCCGGATTCTATGCAACAGACAAAGGTTAAAGGTGAAGTCAACGTGCGCTATGCCGGTTGGTTACTAGAGTTGCAGAGATTCCGCTGAATCCTGTGTTGGATCCAACTGATCCATAACCCAACCTATAGATCGATCCTCGTACTGAATCAAGGTCGACTCGTCTAAACGCGCGTGAACACGCGCGCACGCGTTGATTCCTTCCCGCACGTCTGACCGTTTGCACAGGACAAAACTTACGGGGGCCCCGGCGGCCAGCTCGAGTTCACGCCGGGCATGCGTGGCCGGTATGTTGTATGTCGCGATGTTCACCTTGCCATCAATCCGAACACCGACCGGGAACACCCTGTGGGTACGCATGAGACTGAACGGAAGCAACCGTGTGACGGCTAAAGCCACATCCAGTGGTTCGAACTGATGAATCGCCCAGCCTGTTTGCTCCGCGATGACATCGAGGAGTTCATCTTCGTTGATCTTCCCCTGTCGCATCAGAATACGACCGAGCGGAACTGACGCTCTTGCTCGCGCAGCAAGTGCACCCTGCAGTTCCCGCGCATTGATCAAGCCGCGTGCGCGAAGCATCTCGCCAATGCGATTACCGGGTGGTGTTGTGCCACCGGCGGCTGACGGACCCAGTAAAGCTCTGGCATCGAGGGATGCCTGCAGGCCGTCAACGTTTTTCTGCCGTGTTCTTGTGAAGAGCGCGCGACATGATGCAACAACCTTCAGCAGAAAACTCGCCAGCGCCCTCGGCACAATTGTCGCAACACTCCGCAACCCATAGGTCCCAAGCACCCACACGTGTCGAATGCACAGCCAGTAAATCGCGTAGACGACCAGCGTGATCAAGGCATAGTTCAAGCCGGGCACGGCCTCGATCAGCCCGCGCAGAACAGAGTGGCCTGTTCCGGAAAGATCAGGCAACCATCCAAGAAGAATTGCCGCGATCACGGCAACTGGGAAAAAACATGCGCTCAGTCGATCGGAAAGATCACGCCAGGCGAGATACCCGTGCGCCCACCAGGGTCGGTCTTCGGTTCTGAGTGACAGGGCGCTGTCACTTTCATTGAGACGATTGGTCTCGTAGGCCATGCCTCGGCTGAACCTGGTCGGAAACGCCGCCATGGCCGCAATGAATTCAGTCGCGGCGACCCGCTTTTGCTGAACCGGCCGGCGACGAAAGCGACGCCCCGGATCAATCGACACACGGCAGTATTTTCGAGGGACCCCGAGACAGTGAAGCCACGAGTAAAACCGATGACTGTCTACCGGGCGTTCGTTTTGATACCAGGGTTCGGACAGAAGTCGCTGCTGCACGTCGCGCGAGAACAGTGTCACAACCTCGGAGAGACTGATTGCATCAGTGAGATGGGCACGAAGCTCATTCTCACGACCGTGACGCATGGCAAGATCATCGTGAAAACCACCGGCTACCAGATCGGACGCGGCGACACGGTGGGAATAACGCGGGATCTCAACCAGATCATGGGTGCCAAGCCAGTGATTGAAAAGTCGCAGCGACAGGGGATGCAGCGAATCGTCGCTTTCCCCCAGCATGAACCCACCAAATTCGATGCCCCGCTTCATCTCGTATTCGCTGACACCATCCAGCAGGACAGCCAGGGCATCGGAGAATACGGGCGGGCCCGGCAGCTCGGACACTACCCGGTGAACGTGGTTGTACTGCTGCCTGAGCGTATCTGCCTGCCGCAGACTCTGGGTGTCGTTGGGACAGACACCAATGAAGATATGGTAGGAGCTGTAGTCGAGGGTGGAAACCAGTTCGCTGACGCTTCGCTGCAGTGACTCGCCGGTGCGCCAGACCGGAATCAGAATTGCGATCGGCCGCTCCGGCTGAGAAATGAGATTGTCCACGGTTGGCGATGGAGACTCGTCGTCAGACGCGAAGACTCCTTTGAGGGCGATGAAAATGTCTGCGCACAGGCGATCGAGCGCGCACAACGCAAACAGAAATA
>CALHMG010000297.1 GCA_938034705.1 uncultured Gammaproteobacteria bacterium | reverse complement strand
CCCACCTTCGTCGGATCGTTGAACCGAAGCCAGGCTCACGTACGCGACACGCTCAGCAAACACGATCTTCTGATCCTGCTTGGCTCGGATCAGCTTCGTATGTCGGTTTACAGCGAAACCGAACCGTTGCCCGAAGGAATGCCGGTGATTCAGCTGGGCATGCGCGACTGGGAGCTTGCGAAAAATTTTGCGTGTGAGATGGCAATTAAATCTGATGTGCGGGAAACCCTTCGCGTACTTACACCGTTGCTGCTCGACAGTCAGAGCGAAAACGATCGCGAGGCGGTCGCGAAAAGACTTGCGAAGATCTCGGGCGATAACTGGTCAGTGCGACGCTCAAGCTTTATGGCAGATGTGGAGTCAAGACATCCCGGCGAACTGATGGATCCCGCATTTTTAATGAAGCGCATTGTCGAGGCATGCACGCCGGAAACGGTGGTGGTCGATGAAGGCTTGACCTCCACCCAGTCGCTGCTGAAGATGCTGCCCTTCTCTGACCCCAGCGGCTACTTTGGTCTTGCAAGTGGCGGAATCGGTTTTGCAATGGCTGGCGCCGTCGGAATCCAGCTCGCCCAACCGGATCGCCCGACCGTCGCTGTTGTCGGTGACGGCAGCGCAATGTACAGCATTCAGTCACTGTGGACGGCCGCAAATCTCGACATCCCCCTGACCTATGTCATCTGCAACAACGCCAGCTATCACATCATCAAACAGAGACTGAAAGCGTTTCACGGCGTCGAAGACTACATCGGGATGGACTTTAACAACCCGCCGTTGGACTTTGCGGGTATGGCCAAGTCGATGGGGGTCACCGCACACCGCATCGACAGAGCTGATGATGTAGCGCCTGCCCTCGCTGAAGCGACGCGCAGCGGCAAACCGCGCCTGCTTGACGTGCGGGTCAGTGATTCTTTCATGTAGCTCATAGCGGCCACCCCGAAAGGAACCCCCCGCGCCCGAATAGAGCCCGGTATAGCCGGCCCTGCACGTCCCGGGAGTCACGATCTATACTGACCATGAAGTTGGCGGCAGCGTGCTCGCCGACACGTCAATCGAGAAAGCAATGTGAAACGCATCGGGATCTTCATGGGCACCCGGCCGGAAGGCATAAAGCTTGCGCCGGTAGAAGCTGCGTTACGCGCTGCCAATCGCCATGAAGTGCACGTGATCAACACGGGCCAGCATCGCGAAATGCTCGGTCAGGTCATTGACCTCTTTGGCATCCAGGTCGACCACGACCTCGCGGTAATGACTCGCGACCAGACACTCGCATCGTTAACCTCGGTGCTGACATCGAGAATCGACGAGTTTCTCAAGTCCAATCCAATGGACTTCACAATCGTCCAGGGCGACACGACGACCGTGATGGTCGCCGCCCTCGCATCATTCTACAACGGCATTCCGGTTGGACATGTGGAAGCCGGGTTGCGAACAGCCTCCATTCGTTCACCATTCCCGGAAGAGGCAAACCGACGACTCACCACACAGCTGACTGAACTTCATTTTGCGCCGACGGAAGTCTCCAGACAGAATCTGCTTGGTGATGGTGTCGACGAAGAGAAGGTCTTTGTCACAGGCAACACGGTAATAGACGCGTTGTTGCATGAGGTGAAAGCACAGGGCGATCAGGAAACCGAGAACGCAATCGACGAATCCCTCGGCCGCGAGCTTGGTTACGACTGGGCTTCAACCCCGTACGTTCTGATCACCGGTCATAGACGCGAAAGTTTTGGCGATGGCTTCGACTCCATTTGCGACGCCATCAAATCACTTGCTCTGAAGTACTCCGGGTTCAACTTTATCTATCCGGTACACCTGAATCCCCAGGTCCAGGAACCTGTGAATCGGTCGCTCGGCGACGTCGAAAATATTCACCTGATTTCGCCACAACCTTATCGACCGTTTGTTCGCCTCATGCGTGGCAGCCATATTATTCTGACGGACTCCGGTGGCGTGCAGGAGGAAGCACCAAGCCTTGGAAAACCTGTTCTGGTCATGCGAGACAATACCGAAAGACCGGAGGGAGTCGAGGCCGGCACGGTCAAACTGATCGGACCTCACACCGGGCCAATCATCGAAGAAGTGAGTCGATTGATCGACGACACTGCACACTATGAGTCGATGGCGTCGGCACGCAACCCTTACGGCGATGGCGAAGGCGCGGGTCGAATCGTGCAACACATCGATCACTGGTTTGACAGCGAATCGTCGCGCTGAGGACCAGGGCCGGTGAAATACCGGCGCTTGGGGTGAGGCAGCGTAAAACCGGTCCTCGGCTCAATCCCCTTTGCGGATGAAAAACTGAAATTCCTCGTCAGCTTCAACCTTGTGCTCAAGGTGATGTCCTGACTTTTCACAAAACACGGTAAAGTCGATGACTGACATCGGGTCCGTGGTGGTCGCGTGCAGCAGCTCCCCTTCAGTCATTTCGGAGAGCGCTTTTTTGGTTTTCAGAACCGGCAGGGGACAATTCAGACCACGCAGGTCGATTGCCCGATCCACGTCAGGACTATCACCGGAAGTTTCTTTGTTGTCGGACATGACTTTCGTGGGTTCTCGTCATAATGTCGGCGCCGGACTGGACCGAGGCGACCGGCCTGTCATACTCCGTCCGAGACTATAACTAACCTGTCACGACTGCCAATCGCCGGCATGCCGGTTCTGCATTGCGTTCGAAATACGGGCGAAATGCAGGTCGGCTATTCACTTGAGGGCCGGGCCGTGGCGCGAACTTCGGTCTGCAACTGCGGTCAAACCCGTATAAGCCAGGGCGGCACCGTTACGGATGACGCCAGTTTTCAACTTCTTTGTGAATGTTCCAGGCCCGAGCCGAAACAATCCCCCGAACCGTCCGGATACCGAGATGATGATTCAGCCAACCCTTCAGTTTGCCAAGACGATGATCTTTTTAGCCGCGCTGACAGCGGTGATACCGAGCGCCAATGCCGCACCCAAACCCGATCTCTGGAAGTTCTGGTCACCGTCAGCGGCAGCCCAGGCGGTAACCGTGGATCACACGCCCTGGAATGAAATACTCGGGGACTATGTGTCGGTCGATGACGAACTGAACAATTTTGATTATGCCGGTCTGGCAGCAAACGCCGCAGACTCAAAGAAGCTCAAGAGCTATCTCACGTCGATGTCGAAACTGGATCCGCGCAAGCTCACGCGAGACCAGCAGATGGCTTACTGGATCAACATGTACAACGCATTGACGATCGATGTTGTTCTTTCAGAGTGGCCCGTTGGCAGCATCAAGGACATCCGCGACGGTGTTTTCACCGCAGGTCCGTGGTCACGCAAGATTGCCACCATCGCCGGCCAGCAGGTAACCCTCAACGACATCGAACACAGGATTCTGCGCCCGATATTTTCAGATGCCAGAATTCACTACGCCGTTAACTGCGCCTCCATTGGTTGTCCGAATCTGCAGCCTGTGGCGTTCACTGCCGAAAACACGCAAGAGCTTCTCGAAAAAGGTGCGCGAGAGTTCGTCAACAGCCCACGAGGGGTAGCCGTAACCGGCAGCAAACTGACAGTCTCGAGTATCTATGAGTGGTTTCAGGTGGATTTTGGCGACAACGATGCCGGCGTCATCAAACATCTGCGACAGTACGCGAGTGATGCGCTTGCAGAACAACTTAAAAATATCACCCGTATTTCGCGTGACCAGTATGACTGGCGAATTAACGCGATCAGCGGAACTGCGCCGGGCGCCGTCATGCAGGGATCGGATGGCGGGATCTCCACCGGCGGCATCAAAACTTCCCGCGCCCAGGAATGATTCACAGGTCGCGGCCAGGCGCGCCCGGTGAGCGACATTCAAAAACACCATATTCTCTGGACGCTGGCGCTGGTTATCACCACGGCCAGCGTCGCAGCAATAGCCCTGATATCGCGGACGTTTGCATATGAGGTCGACGTCGCCGCGGCTCCGGTTCTGGAATACACCGCGCTGCAATGCCTCGCGGGGCTCGCCTGGCTTGGTCTCGTAATCGCCTCTGTCCGCTTCGCGGACCGCTGCGGGGTAGTTCGGATAAGCGTCGTCATCGGTATTGGAGTCGCACTTCGACTGCTGATGTTCGACACCCATCCGATTCTCGAAACCGATCACTTCCGCTACCTCTGGGACGGTGCGGTCACCGCGATGGGTCAGAATCCGTACGCGCTGTCGCCGGACCTGGTCCGCAGCGGCGACAAAACCGTTGCACCGGCAGTCATCGAGCTTGGCCGTACTGGCGGTCTTGTGCTGGAGCGCGTTAACCAGCCGACGCTTACCACGATATATCCGCTGGTGGCCCAGGGCGCGTTTGCCACCGCGGCCTTGATCAACGTTTTCGATCTTGAGGCCTGGCGATGGCTGCTGTTTGCAACCGAAATGCTGACATTGGTTCTGTTGCTCGCGGCACTGAAAGAGTTTTCGTTACCGCCGATCCTTTGCACCGTGTACTGGCTGAATCCGCTTGTCATCAAGGAGGTCTCCAACACAACGCACGTCGATGGACTCCTGTCACCCCTGCTCCTCGTCATTGCCATCGCGATCGCGCGACACCGACATGGCATTAACCTTGTCGCTCTCGCTTTCGCGGCAGGCGTAAAGCTCTGGCCTTTGATGTTGATGCCGTTCGCCTGCAGGGATCGACCGGCATTCATTCGAGGCTGCATCTGGGTTTTCGTGGTCTGCATCGTACTGTTGCTGCCGATCATTCTTTCTGCGGACAGCGCCGAGTCGGGACTGTTCGCGTATACAACCGGCTGGCGCGTTAACAGCGCCGGTTTCAGCGTCATCACTTTTCTGGTCGATTTGATCGTCGGGGCCGAAACGGCTGAGCTGGTTGCCAGAGCTCTGGTGGCCGTGATCACAGTCGCCATCGTGTTGTGGCTGGCAGCCAGATCCGGCGACGACACCGTTCGCAGACTCGACCACCTGATTCTTGCAATCGCAGCCTTGCTGTTACTCGCACCCGCCGTGTACCCGTGGTACTACCTGTGGCTTGCCGTGCTCGTTGCTCTGCGGCCCAGGCTTTCACTCCTGATGCTGACGGTGACGCTTCCGCTTTACTATTTGCGATTTTATCTGGCCGCGATAGATCAGAGCTGGTGGTTCAGCCATGTGGTGATCTGGATCGAATTTGCGCCTGTGTTCGTCGCACTGGCCTTCGAGTTGTTTCAACGCCGCAACGTGCTTCATACGCCATGAGAAAAGGCCACAACGTCACCGTTGTCATTCCTGCACATAACGAAGAGGCCGCTATCGGTGACGTGGTCCGTTCGCTTCCAGACTGGGTCGACGAAATTGTGGTTGCGGACAACGCGTCTACTGACGAGACCAAACGCCGCGCCAAACGGGCCGGCGCCCGTGTCGTCGACGCGCCCACCCGAGGGTACGGTTCGGCATGCCAGGCTGCGCTGGCAACTATCCGGCAAACCGATCTCATCGTGTTCATGGATGGCGATGGCAGCGACAATCCGGACGAGATGGCACTGCTGGTAGACCCGCTGATCGCAGACAGCTGCGACATCGTGATTGGATCAAGATCAGCCGGCAACGTCGAAGCCGGCGCCATGACGATGCCACAGATCGCGGGCAACTGGATTGCGTGCTTTTTGATCCGGCTTAGATTCGGCGTGCGCTATACAGACCTCGGGCCGTTCCGGTCGATCACCTGGCGCGCGCTGCAGTCGCTGGACATGAATGACGCCGATTACGGGTGGACCGTACAGCTCCAGCTACTGGCAATCACGCACGCGCTTCGCGTGACCGAGGTGCCGGTGACCTATAGACGCCGCATCGGGGTATCGAAAATCTCCGGAACCTGGCGTGGCGTTGTCGGTGCTGGCACAAAAATTATCTGGCTTGTTCTCACGCATCGACGATCCACACCCGATCCGTTTGCCTTCAGCGCATCGCAAAGCGGCGAGGCGTCCCCCGACAGGCTCGCTGATCCAGCCACCACCGACGATAAAATCGCCGCATCCCGGCTGTCGCATCGTCCGAAAGATATTCGCTGAGAGAAAACATCGTCACCGGCTCACGTCCGTGCAGACGCGCAGATTCCAGCTGTTTGATAACGCGTGCAAATGGCGCTGGCTCTGCTGTGTTCGACGCAATCAGGGTGGCGCCTGCGTCAAAAGGCTCCACTACAACGCCAAGCGAACGCGAGTCGTTCTGAAGCTCGTCGCTAAGTACCTCCAGCCAGCTATCGAGCTCGACGACGGTAAGATTGCGATATCCGATACCGTCCTGGAACAAAAACACGTCAATGCGAGTTCCATCCAGAAGGCTCGTCCAGCCTTTGGAAATCGCCGACAGCGCCCCGGAACCCTGAGCGTGGCCCGAGATCATCACCGGCCACGAGGGCTGCACCCTCTCAAGCATGTCGCGCGTCTGTCGCAGGTAAGAGTTGAGCGTCTTTCGATGGCTGGATTCGATCCAGAACCTGGCGTCCACAACGTCAGTGACAAACCAGCCTCTGAATACCGATCCATTAGGATCAATACTCAGTAACGCAAGAGTGAGCGGCAACAGCAAACTGCGCTGATACTCAAGACGGTCCAGAAAGTGCTCGCTGACTTCATCCTCAGACAGGTCTGCCAGCGTGACGTCCACGGCACTCTCGTGCAGACCTACCCAGATTCGAATCCCGGTTTCGCGCGCGGCCATCGCAAGCCCTTCGAGCGGACTGCTCAGATCGGCGTCTGTGGCCTCGTCTGGCTCATAAATCGAAAACTCCGGCCCGGACGTTGATCGAACAATGACCTCGTTAAACCCGAGATCGGACAGGCCGTCAAATAAAACGCGCCATCGATTCAGATCCCATGACGCGTGACTCTGGTTTACATCGAGATAGGTTCGCGTGACTCCAAGGGTATGACATGGATCGTCGTGTCTCGGTTTTCGTCGCGTAAGGCTGTCGTCTTCCAGTGTTGCGGCAGACACACCCGTTGTCGACAGACAGATCGTCAGCATCGCTACCAGCATGGTTATCGTAAAACGATAGGCGAACCCGTCGAACACGTTGACTGAAGAACAGCGATGTCCAGATAAATTATTCATGGAGTACCTCTTGAACTATCGCGCCCATCGCCGTCGATCGAATGAACATCCGACAACAGATCAATGTCTGCAAGTTGTTGACCGCCCACCGAGACCAGTCTTATGCCGCGAACACGGCGCATGCGGTCGATGACTTCGTCGATCGCCTGATGGGTAAGAAAGCCCTGGTTGACCAGATAGTCCCCTAAAGAAAGCGCACGGGAAGCGGCGCTTTGAACACACAGCGTCATCGTTTCGCGATCAAGAAAACCTTCGGCGACCAGATAGTCCCCGAGCCCACGTTCGCTTACCGGCTTGCGCTGAGAATTTCGCCTGCGTGTCCCGCGGCGCAATCGCGATGTCAGCTCGCCGAGAGTTTCGTTGGACGCGGCGAGAAATCGATCATCCACAACTTCGGACAGAATTCGGAACATCCGCAGGGCCTGTCGCACATCACCGCGTCTGGAAAGACAGATCTGCACCGGCATGGCGAGTTGCTCGCGAATGCTGTGTATCGTCTGTTGATCGAGTTGCCGATAACAGGCGATTGAGATTTCACCCTCATCAGACAGGGCGACCGGGAACAGCCGGTGTTCGAACATCAAACTGAAAGGTAACAACAGTCCGATTCGAGCCGGTAGCTCAGCTGCATCAAAGTCGATGACTTTAAGGTGCAACTGGTCCGAGAGAGCGTTGAGTATCACGCGTTCGTCGGTTTCGCCCCGATCAACAAGAATCCTGCCGAGGGGTCTTCGCGCCGTCCGCTGCTCCTGCAGCGCTTCGCTGAGTTCCTTGAACCCGAGTTCGCCTCGCGACACCAGCAGTTCGCCCAACGGGGAACGTTCTCCGGATGCCGGCCGCCGAAGTCGGCGAAAAGTGAGCGGATCAATCTGACGAGTGTTGCCGACTCTACGGATGAATCCGAATCCGAGCGGCAGCACCGAAAGCGTTGCCCGGCAGATGGCGAGGTATTCGAACATCAGGCCGACAACGAAACACGGCAGGACCATAAACAGTCGACCGGGCCCGTAGACCCTGACGCTCGAAACGTGACGCTGCAACAAACGACTGAACACGCCGAATCCGGCCAACCCCGCGAGAACCGGTACGGCGGGCGTGGTCTCGATGAAAGACACCCACCAGCCCGTTAGCGACTTGTCCGCTAGCAGCTGCGCGACCGTCAACGCTCCTGCAGAAACCGATGCTGCAAACACAAGGTGGGCAAACGGGATAACGCGGGCGTCCTGCCACAAGCCAAAGCGAAACCAGAAGTCCGTCTTGGGTGACTTTGCAAGTGCCGGCAAAGCATGACGGGTCAGCCCGGCAATGCGCCTGGCCCGATAGCGCAAGGCCCCTTTGAGATCTTTGGGAAATCGGCGCCTGACGCTGATCGTGCGGGCGTACAGAGGGCCAATTTCCTGACGCAGCGCAACCAGGCGTCCGTAAACGCGATCAAGATTGGTCGCCGCCAGACGCAGCTCAAGCTCATAGTCCGGGGCGTAGCTGCTGCGCGAAAGCAGGTCTCCCGAGCGCGTTGCCGATCGCACATCGCGGGCTGCGTTACGCGAAAATGCAAGCAGGCAGCCCCCGCCTGACACCAGTGAACAAAGACCGGCGCGCACCGGCAACATCCTCAGGTGCTGCTCACTGAGCATGTCCCCGATATGACCCTGCAGCAGCGAAGAGTCCCCTGCACCCGGTGAAGCGAGTATCGGAAGACGAACTACATCGCTGCGATCCAGCCCCCACTGAACGAGATCAAACGTTCGAGGGTGCAAAGACTCGCCAGGATGAACAACGACAAAGCCGTCGAACTCCAGACCGGTCTCAATCTCGAAATCACAGGCGCGTCCGAACAGAAAGTTGACCGCTTCAGCGGTTGGGCCAGGACCATCGGTCGGCAGTTCAACCATGTGCACGTTGAGATACCGCGACGCCAGCATCTGAGCCTCGTCGCAGGTGGCCGGGTCGTTGCTCCAGCATGCAATGAATATCTGACTTCGATCGACGTCAGCTGAATCAAGAAGCGCGGTGACAGCCTGGACAAGCACATCGGCTTCGATCCACGCCGGCATCATTACAGCCAGCGACTTGCGCGACGCGACCGGCAGGTCATCGCGATCAATAGACGGCAGTGGAGCACGCAACTTGTTCGCGCCGCGTCCAGCACGAGCAAGATAGTGCCGACCCAGGTCGACAACCAGTTCCTCCAGAGCAATGATGGCAAGCACGAGCAGCCCCGCCCATACCAGCCAGAACGCTCCGTGCGCGAGCACGCTTGAAGCCGAATTCACCTCTATCCATCCCCCAACTTGAGATGAAAAGCACCACGATCGTTCGACGTCGCTGCGGGGCTGACCGACAGCGGCGTCGAGTCATCGGACATCAGGATTCATCTTTTCGGACAGACTGTCCCGAACCGACTACGTCTGCAGCCTTCCTGAGTGACCTGGCTTCTCATCTCTTGTTTTTATTTTTCTTGGCTTCTTAAGTGAGCCAATGTGGGATCAGTCTACCCCGCCGCATGCCAGCTTCGACGGCTCATTTCACGAGGCTTCACTCACCGCAGTCCATCAGGCCGATATCGAGCAGAGCGCTCGCAATTTCCGGGCGAGACGCCCGGCTCCACATCACAATCATGTGAACACGAGGTCAACCACGGGCGTGGGGTCGCGATCTCCTGGCGACGTCAGCCAAAAAAAACGGGAGCCGCCAGGCTCCCGTCTGGTGCGCTGAGAAGAGCGCAGTAGAACCGGCTGTCTGGTTCAGAATTCCCAGCGTATCGATGCGCCGAGCATGTGCACGCTGGAGTCTTTGTAGGAACCTCGCAACGTGTCGGTAAACGCACCTGGAGAACTCGTCACGAGATTCACCGTGTTGTTCAAAGGACCCGCATCAGAGGTCAAATACGCATAACCGACATCCACGGTCATATTGTCCTTCGGCTTGAATGTCGCTCCCAGCGTCAGCCAGTCGCGATCCGAGTCAGGAATTCGAGGCGTGCGAAACTCGACGCCCGGAACCGGACTTTCGTCGCTCGAGTAACCGGCGCGCAACGTGATCTGATCGTTGACGCGATAGGCGAGACCCACGCTCAAGGTCGTCGAGTTGTCCCAGTTCTCCGGGGTCACGTCGTCCGGCAGAACACCGCCATCGAACTTGATCCGCAGCTCTTCAAATCGGCTCCACTTGGTCCAGCGCGCTGAACCGAACACAGAAAGCTGGTCATTGATATCGTGCGCGACACTGAGATAAATCGTTTCGGGCAGATCGACCGATGCCGTCGCGGGAATTTTCGCGTCGGCCGGTGTACCGGATATCTTCAAGGCGCCATCAACGTCCTGCTTGATCTTGGATCGATAGCTCAGTCCGATTCGCGTGCGATCGTTGGGAGAGAACATGGCACCGAAGTTAAAACCAACGCCAACGTTGTCTCCTTCCAGCACCGCTTTGCCATCGGGCACACCAGGACCCTGAAAAACTGCACGGCTAAGCGTCGCGTCAGCTTTCTGAATCGACAGCCCTATGCCGGCTGAAAAGGAATCGTTGATCTTCCACGCAACCGAAGGATTGATATCCACGGTCTTCAGCTCAGAAGTCAGCGCGTGATAACGGCCTACCCAGTTCCGGTCGTATTCGGTCTTCAGGCCAAACGGCGCAGAAATCGACAGACCAAATTTCATGTTGCCCTTCATGGGCGACGAGTAATACATGTGCGGCACTATGGCCGTGTCACCGCCGTCAGAATTCCCGCCCTGGGATGGAACCGTTGCAAACCCGGCGCCGGTAAACAGACGCTGCGTTGAACCTTCATTGGTGAACTTGCCCGATATGTCGAGAATTGTGGCTCCTGCCTGAAACTGTGAATCCTCAAGGATCATCATTCCGCCGGGGTTGTAGAACATGTCCGACGCGTCATCACCAGCGACGCCGGCGCCGGCAAACGCTCGACCAAGACCTGACACGCTCTGTTCGCTGATCTGAAATCCCGCGGCGTTAACTGCAGAAATCGAAAACGCGGACGCAAACCCTGCTCCCAAAACGGCTAGCGAAACTGGGCTCAGCACTAATTTTTGCTTTGGCTTCACTGCACTCCTCCTGATTAGTGGACGACCCGTCCGTCATCCATAACTCATCCATGGGTCAACCCTGAATCAATCATGGATCAAACGGGGATCTGGTCTCGACCTGCTCGAGACCTGTCACGCGATGTTACAGCTGTTTGGTAGTTTGAAACGTTCGTCACTGCGGTTATACATAAGTTTTCACCGAACATACGACGTTCGGCGGTAACCTAAGACACTGACCTCAAAAGGAATTCCGGATGAACGCTTCTTCAATCCACCGCAGGCCTTTCACGACCTGGCTACGCGGCGCAACCGCCAGCCTTCGGCAGCGGCTGACTGGCCTAAGCATCCTCGCGCTGGGTGCCGCGCTGCTCGTCGGGTGTGCGGGAACTCCGCTGAAACCCCAGCCGCCCGAGGTTACGGTAAAGAGCGTGCGACCGGTTGGCATCAGCCTGACTGAACAAACCCTGATGTTCACGCTGAGCGTCAACAACCCGAACTCTTTCAGCCTGCCGATCGAGGCCGTCGATTTTGTTGCCAGACTGAGCGACCAGCAGATTGCTTCGGGCACCAGCGTTCAGAGCACCACGATTCCTGCAAAGGGCACGGGACTGCTTGAAGTTGAAGTACGAACCAAACTGTCGGATGTGCTGGACAAGTTTCGCCAGCTCATGACGGGGGGCGGTCTGAAGCTTAACTATGGGCTCGAGGGCAACGTCAAGGTTAAGGATCGCGATGCCGCGTTTCCCTTCCAGCTCAAGGGCGACCTCGCCAAGATGCTGCAGAACCGTGCCTGATCCAACGACCGGCTCCTCAGGTGGCAGCTTGCACATACGCGTATCGGCTGACACGGAACGTCCTGACGTGTCGCAAAATCTGTGCGGTTTGTCACATAAAAAAGACTGATTCTGTAGTCTTTGTTGACATGTTTATATGCACGAGATGACGCGCGTCACCGGTCAGCTCAGAACGCACCGCCGGTCAAACTTAGTGGTCGGTATGGCTTGAAATAGCGCACCATTAGATAACAGATAAGTCCGTGAAAATGCTGGCGAAAGATCAACGTCGGCGTCTGTCGGAACATCAAAGAATCAAGCCAAGAAAACAAGTTTGGAACCGAGTCCCGGCCGCGTCATTGGCCAGCGTTCCGGTTCAGGGCCAATCGCGGGCCGCGTCGCAACTTACAAGCGCGACAAACCCGTTCAGGCTGTACAGGAGTTACCACGGTGTTAAACACAAGAACAAACTGCATTCGGACTGGAGTGGCGACCGCATTGTGCGTGTCGATTTCCACCATGGCAGGTATTGCCTCTGCGAATCCCACCGGCGCTGAAGTCCGCGCGGGAATGGCTGCTACCGAGGTAAAAGGCAACACCCTGATAGTCAACGCACAGAACGGCACCATCATCGACTGGAAATCCTTCGGTATCGATGCCGGGGAAGCGACCCGCATCAATCTCGAAAGCAAAGCCGGTCGGATTCTGAACAGAGTCGTCGGTGGCGCCGGTTCCGAAATCAACGGAACGCTGCAGTCCAACGGAACCGTATTTCTTATCAACACCAACGGCATCGCTGTCGGCAACGGCGCCGTGATCGACACCAACGGACTGGTCCTGTCCGGGCTCGAACTGAGTAACGACAATTTCTCCAGCGGTAACTATTCGTTTTCCGGCGGCAACGGCAGTGTCGTAAACGCCGGCTCAATCGGCGGCTCGAAGGCCGACGGTTCTGTCGCGCTGCTCGGCGCAACCGTTACCAACTCGGGCTCCATTCGCACCAGCACCGGCGACGTGCTGCTCGCTGCAGGTCAGAAAATTCGACTGGCCGGCGTCGGTGCCTCAAACGTCTACATTGAGCTTGCGACGGCCGACAACAAGGTTGTCAACAGCGGCTCGATTTCAGCGGCGAATCTCATTGCGATGCTTGCGCCATCAGTAAGCAACACGGGTAGCGCGAGTGGCGCCAAAGTCATTATTGATGACGACGGCAACGTCGAGATCACCGGCGGCGGCAATGGTGATGCCGGCGGTGGCGACGGAGGCGGTACTGACGGGTCCACAGGTTCTGGCGGCAACTCTGACAGTCCTGTCATCGACGACAACCCTGAAGACCCCGTCGTTCGTGAACCTCTTCCCGACGACCAGGCGGAGCGACCTGACCCCAATACGTTTACTCCTGAAACGCCAGCGGGCGGCGGTGTCCCACCGGTTGTGATTGACCCGCGTGAACCCGGTACCGACCAGATTCTGATTGGAACAACCGACGCACCGCGTGTCCCTTCTTTCATCGTCGACGACGGCGAAATGCTCGCATCGTTGTTCAACGAGAACACGCTGGAGATCGTGCGACTTCAGGAGAGCCTCGAAGCCGAGGGTGATTCGGTTCAGGCCCCTGCAGACGAAAGCGCGACGCGCCCGAACTCTTCATCAGGCCACAGCGACGACACGCCACTGCTCTGTAACTGACAGGCACCGAAGCGGGTCCGTAACCCGCTCGGCCATCAGAAAAACCGCTTCGTTTCAGGAAGCGGTTTTTTTTCGCCCACCTTCCCGTCACAGTCCTCTGAAAATTGCACACGCGGTATGCTGGCGCCCTTTCGTCGAGGGGAGACTTAAGGATCCATGAACACGTTTGACACGATAAAACTTGAAGTTGACCCGCGAGGAGTCGGTCGACTGACGCTCAACCGACCTGACACCCATAACGCCCTGAGTGCCCGCATGATCGGCGAACTGACAGAGGCCGCCCGTATTATCGACAGCAGTCCGGACATCCGTCTGGCCGTACTGACAGGTGAGGGTGAGTCCTTTTGCACGGGCGGTGATCTGAAGTGGATGAAGTCCAATTTTGGCAAGCCGCGCGCGCAAATGGTGGCGGAAAGCGCAGGTCTTGCGACGATGCTCGCGGCCATGGATTCGATGTCCAAATTGCTTATCGGGAGAATCAACGGTCAGGCCTACGGCGGCGGTGTGGGAATGGTCAGCGTGTGCGATATCGTGATTGCGAGTGACTCTGCGAAATTCTGCCTGACCGAAGTCACGCTGGGCCTGACCCCCGCCAATATTTCTCCCTACGTTGTTGCAAGAATGGGGAAATCCAACGCGCGTCGAACTTTCCTGAACGCTCGCCCGTTCGCGGGACAAAAGGCGGTCGATCTCGGACTGGTGCACGAGTCAGTATCGCCGGACTTGCTCGACACGACGATCGACAAGGAAATCGAGTACGCACTTCGATGTGCGCCGGGCGCGGTTGCGGCCACCAAGGCCATGATCGACTACGTATCGAATCACGATTCGACCACCAACCGCCTGTATACGGCAGACCGTCTCGCGGACGCCTGGGAAACGGATGAAGGACAGGAAGGAGTGAAGTGCTTTTTCGCGAAGGAAAAAGCCAGCTGGAAGCGCTAGAACCGCAGCTTGAAGCCCGCTGAAATCACCTCGACGTCTGACTCGTAGTCAGTGTCAAAACGCGTGTATTCGCCATACAGATTGAAGATGCCAACCTTGACCTCCGCACCGAGCGCAGCAAATCCCCGTGTGGACCCGGACGACGTCGGCGCCCCGAATCCGGCTGAGCCGAGCGTGGCGCCCTGCTCCGTATCCAGTCGCATCGCGCCAAGACGGCCGTAAAGATCTACGGCGGTAAGTGGAAAACTCACCACCACTGAAGCCGTCCAGGCCTCGGTATCGAGATCAAGCTCACGGTTGTTGTCGGCGACGTCAAGATAGCCAAGTTCGGCACCCAGCATCTGGTTGAACTCATAGCCGAGGCGAATGCTCGCGCCACGACTGCCATCGAGCAATCCTCGATCAGAATCGTCCGAGCGAACACCGGCGCCTATGCCGAGATACAGATTCTCGGCGCCTCGCCACTGTGCATTGGCGACTGACGACGTCGCCACACACAGCGCAAACGTCAGAAACGCAGCACGTCGCAATGGCTTGGTGAAAGTCTGGCGGATCATAGGTAGATGGCGATCAGAAAAACGAAGGTCACTGGATGTTGAGACGCACCGGAGCACGTCGATTCAGTGTGGTTGGCTCAACAGAATTTGCCCGTCACCGGCGACTACCGGTAGCCCCGGACCGACGGGGTCAAAACTGTCGCCGAGCCCGCCGATCTGCCCAACTGCGCTAAAGCCTGACCGATTCTGTGGCCCTCTGATCCACAAACGACTGATTCGGAAACAGTGGAGCAGGTTTGCCGATCGCGAAACCCTGAGCGTAATTAACGCCCAGCTCTTTGAGCTGTTGCATGATTTTCGGATCACACACCGACTCTGCAACCGTCACCATATTCATGGCGTGACCGATATCGTTGATCGAACGGACGATTGCGCAATGGGCAGGACTGTCGACGATTCGTTCGACGTAGCTGCCGTCAATCTTCAAGACCTGCACCGGCAGATCGGTCAGATAATCAAACGATGACATCCCGCTTCCAAAATCATCCAACGCGAATCGACAGCCCAGCTCTCTGAGTCGCGCCATCAGTTTCGCGGCGCGGCTGAGGCTCGAGATCGCAGCGGTTTCGGTTACTTCAAAACAGATTCGCGCTGGATCAACACCACTTTGTGCAAACTGCTCGGTGACGAAATCTGCGAATCGATCGTCAGTCAGGGATTGGGCGGACAGATTTACGAGCACTACCTCTGCATCGAAATTTCGCCCCTGTGGTGTCGCCAGCCAGTCGATGACTTTGGACGTAACCCATCGATCGATCTGCGGCATCAGCTGGAATCTCTCCGCGGGAGGCAGAAACAGGCCAGGGTTCAATAAATCACCATCGTCACCTTCAAGTCGCAACAGGATCTCGCAATGGCTCGCGCGTTTGGGATTGTTTACCGGAACTATTGGCTGATAAAAAAGCGCGAAGCGATCGTTCTCAAGCGCGTCGGTGAGTCGAGCGATCCATCTCGATTCCCTCAGCCTTGATGACTTGCGCGTATCATCAGGTTGATAGACAACCACCGCGTCACGCCCGGCGTTTTTCGCTTCCATACAGCACTGATCCGCCGCGTGAAGGACCGATTCGAGATCGCCGTCACCTGGCGTAACCATCACAAGTCCAATGCTCGCCGTGATGTCGAATCGATTGTCTTCCCACTTGAATCGCATATCGGCGATAGCGTCGCGGACGTTGTTGGCAACGGTTCTGGCTTCAGCCTCAGAGCAGTTACGCAGCAGTACCGCAAATTCGTCCCCACCAAGTCGCGCAATCGTGTCGTTGGTCCGAACCATGTCTCGGAGCAAGGCGGCCAGTCGCTTGAGCAACTCGTCACCAGCCAGATGGCCGCACGTATCATTGACCACCTTGAACTTGTCGAGATCGAGTGTCATCAACGCGTACGGTCCACCACGACGGTCGCGATCAGCAAGCACGGTCTTCAGGGAGTATTCAAAATACATCCTGTTGTTCAGCTTGGTGAGATGGTCTGACTTGGCAAGGTCCGCGAGGTTGGCGTTGGCGCGCTTCAGCTTTCGCGTCGACTTTTCAACACGTCGCCTCAGCTGTTTGTTGAGCGTGTTAACGTTGCCGCGAGAGCTCTGCAAGTTTTCCAGCAGCTCACGAAACGAAGAGCCCAGCTGATGAATTTCTTTCGGTGCGCCTTTCGGTACCCGGGGAACGTGCCCCTGGAATCGATCTTCTTTGAGAACCTTCGCGGCTGTGGCCAGTTGATTGATCGGTGCCGTGATCCAGCGTGTAAACGCAACCGCAAGCAACATCGCGAACCCCGTACACACAACCGCCCAGAAAAAATGCTTGGAAACAAGCGACCACACCTGGGCTTCAATCTCTGCCCGTGGTTGAGGCACCAGTATCCCCCACCCCAGATCCGGCACCGTGGTGTACCCGGCGACCATGTCGGTCTTTAAAAAAGGTGAATAGAACTCGGTGACGCCGGTTTCACCCGCCATGACCTTGGCGACAACCGACAGGTGAGTCAGATCCTTCATCTCACGGACCCATTCCTTGTTGCCATGAGCCACGACTTTTCCTGTGGCGTCGACGATCGCCGAATGTCCCTTTTCGCCAAACTGAACGGCGCTTCTTAATTCCTCGATCCGATCGAGCCGCAATTCTGCAAGCACCACCGAAGTTGCTTTGCCTTTTCGAGACACCACCGGATGACTGATGATGATCGAAGGCTGCCCTGTGAGCGGACTGGACTTGAGACCGGACACCGCGGGGCGTGTGTCCTGAGCGGCCTGCAGAAAACAGGCCTCGTTTTTGAAGATGTAGTCGTCTGAAATATTGTATTGATTTCGATGTGCCAGGATTTCAGTCTTGCCGCTGATATCGACCACAACCAGCGATCGAAAACCGCGCAGCGTTGCGAATGCAGAATCGAGCAAGCGCTTCTTGCTTGCAGCTGGACTGGCTCCCGAATCCATCGCGGCCAGTTCAACGGCGATGTGTCCGAGGATGTCGCGATGATCATCGACATAAATCGAAATTGGAGACGCCAGAGTGGTCGCTAGAAGCTGATGTTTCTCTCCGATTTCCCGCCAGGCGTTGTCCCAGGCTCCGTCGTAGACTTCCCAGGCAAGAATTGTTGTAGGAACAATCGTGATCAACGCCGATCCGACCAGCAGCAGCTGAAATACTGACGGGGCCGGTCGGGAGCTTTGCGTTCCGATCGGGTCATTGGCATCCATAGTCGAGAACGACTCACTGCTGTGACCACGAAAACGGTCCGACAGCGCATACCAGATCTTCTGGCCAAACGACGGCTCGTCACACCCCTGTTCTTTCAGAGCGCGATCTACCGGGTTCATTGCAGACGAGAAAAAGGCCACCAGACATCCTCTGTACATAACTGTACTAGCGAGATTGAAAATTCAATTTGCCAGCTGAGAAGATGCGTGCGAGCAAACGCCGGTCAGACGATGAACAGGTAAACCCTGATCGTTCGCAGCCGTCACCCCCCAGTGACATTCGCAGCGTACGTTGGGTACCAGTTCTCAACAGTGAACTGGATAACGGTTATTCAGTTTTGGGAAAAACGCTAACTGCGAACGAAGCGAGTCTACAAATTCTTCCCGTACGTCTGAATATCTACGACTGATTCAGGGACTAACTCCTCGCACGACCGTCGCTCAATCTGCAGCGACCGCGGCAAATAACCCGAAAAAACCGGGACAGAATTTTGTAGCGCTCACGATTCAGACGCTGGCAGCCACACGAGTCGACTGCTAGTAGCGAATTTTGAAGGCCAATCGGCAGTTTTGATCAGCTTTCATCTGGCTATACTGATTGTTGAACCCATCGAGGTCACCCGTTGGCCGTCAACTAAAC
Organism: uncultured Gammaproteobacteria bacterium; assembly: GCA_938034705.1. Classification (GTDB taxonomy): domain Bacteria; phylum Pseudomonadota; class Gammaproteobacteria; order Arenicellales; family CALHMG01; genus CALHMG01. The sequence goes on along the minus strand of CALHMG010000297.1, from coordinate 9,699 downwards.
ATGAGTGAAGTCGCCAAGAAACCCAAACTGATCACAGATGCCAACGTCACCGAGTTTTTCAGAGAGTGCGTTGAAGACGCCGCCACAAACCAGCACCTTGAGGCCGCTCCCGATACTCTGCATTACGTCGTTTCGCTGCTCGCCAACTTCACACGTTCAAGTGCACTCTTCACGCCTGAACACGGTCAGACAGCCCTGAAGCCGCTGGCGGAAATCTACCTTGAATCCCTGCAAAGCGAGTCTCGCCAGCAGCGTGATGTGGCGCTTCGCCGACTGGGCGATATCGCGCTGTTTATCGCCGGAACATTCTCGGCCTACATAACCCGAAAAGGTCTCTCACCCGACTACTATGTTTCCATGGGAGGCAGCGCCTACGGCAGTCTCGCGGAAGATCCACAATCTCAAACGCTCTCGGCTCTGAAGGGGACGTTTGGAGAACTCTCGGAAAAATTTGATCGATTTGTCGACGTTGTTGCCGAGGTCAACGAAAGCGGACGCGTCGATGACGATCAATCTCTGGTTGCCAACTACGGTCGCTGGTTGACCTGCGGCGACAGGCGCGCTGAACTCGCGCTGAGACGGGCCGGAATTTTCCCGGTCGCTACAGAAGACGGCATGACCCATTAACCTGACAGAAGCTGAAATTGAATACAGCTAACGGGGCCACGCCATAGACATCCTGAAAATCCAGCGGTCATTTGAGTCGCTGTATTCAATCCCGCTGCCGCTGTCGATCAACGACTTCCTCGTTACCGATCCAGAAATCGTCAGGAAGCTCGACGGCACGGGGGACTTTTCAACCGCCGAGAAACTGCTGATCCATCAGGATGAGGACCAGGACCATATCGACGTATCGCTCTTCATCGATAACAGCGTACTTGAACGACTTCGATGTGACGATCCACTAACCCAGGTGCATGACGGCAATCTGAACGATTTTCTGATCACGCTCGAAGGCGTGAGCCACTTTGTCTGCGTCGCATGGCACGCTCAGGAAAATCGATGCATCACGTTGATGGAGCTGGAACTCCAGGGGGAGATCGACAAATTCATGGCACTCGCCATGACCCTGATGGAACAGGGTCATCGGACTCTGCCTTCCGCGATACGTCGCCGACTGTTTGGAAATTTTGAACTTGCGGCCGGGATGTCGCAGTCCACGCGAGCAAGGTATCGAGACGCCAACAATCTCGCGCGGCGATATTGTCGATACCTTCACAAGCGATATCTAGGCTCGATACGATCCCGCCGGAGCGCCCGTGACCTGAAGACGGAACTCCAGCGGTTCTACCGACTTGACCAGACAGACAAAATCCACGCGATACAGCGTGTCAGAGCATGAACACGCCTTTGCCCGTCGTTTGAGTATCGAACAGCTCGTACGCCTGCTCCGCTTCTTCCATTTTGTATTTCTGCGTAAACAGGGAATCAACCGGAATGCCACGCTCGGCGCAGAATTTGGCGCACTCTGCTTGACCAATTGAGCTGAAGGTCCAGGAGCCGATAAGCGTCAGCTGTCGACGCAGCATGTCCGGACTTACATCAATCGTGACGTCGCTTCCCTCACCAACGAAGCAGGTAGTGCCCCACGTTCGGGTAGATCGAACGGCCTGAATTCGTGCGTCCGCTGACCCCGTGCAGTCCAGCGTCTTGTCCATGCCCTCACCGTTGGAAAGCTCTTTGAGGGCTTCGATAACGTTCATGCCCGGCTCGGAAGCGTTGATCGTTGCATCCGCACCATACTGTCGCGCAAGCGCAAGTCGCTCATCGCTGATATCGATCGCGACCACCCAGGCCCCCATCGCTTTGCCCAGCATTGTTGCGCTGGTACCCACCGGCCCCTGACCAAACACGGCAAGTCGATCGGCTCCGGACAGCTGCATGCGGCCAAGCGCACCCCACGCGGTGCCTGTGCCGCAGGAGATCGCCGCGCCGGCTTCGTAACTCAAACTGTCCGGCAGTGGCACCAGCGTTCGCGCCGGTACCTTGATGTACTCTGCGTGACCGCCATGTCCCGTTACGCCATAGACGGTGATTCCCTCGCCGCAAAGCTGTGACCAGCCGACGCGACAGTGGGTGCAGGTCCCGCATCCGGCATAGTGATGATTCATCATCCGCGCGCCATCGGGGGCCTGTTCTTCAGTCACCCCTTCACCGCGCGAAACGACAACGCCGCAGGGCTCATGACCGGCAATCACCGGATCGGTGCTGCCAAGACCGAGTGAGCCGGAACCGCCGCTGCCATCCGTTGTCGCTCGATAAAAGTGCAGATCACTGCCACACATTCCTGACGCCTTCATCTTCAGCACCACTTCACCCGGACCTGCGACAGGATCAGGAAAATCCCTGATTTCGAGTTCCCGGTTTCCAGTGAATACAATGCCTTTCATTCTGCCTCCTGAGGGTGAGTAGCGTCGGGTCGGTGCGGGACGAAAACGCTGCACCCGACCCGAGTTCCAAAGGCATCAAACCATCCCTGTCGACAAAGTGCATGGACCCTTTCATCAGTCGCAACGCGCAGCTCATCCCGGACGAGTTAAGCTCACAACCGTCGCCAGAATATGTTGGCTACCCATAGACTTCCCGGCACCCTGAGCAACGGACTGCAAACGCTGTGATCAAGGACCATCCATGAACTCCAACTCGGTTGGCTCTGGCGATTCGAACCCGGGCGCATCGTCGGTATCCCTGGACCCAAACCCGGTCGGGCCCGCGACGGAAGACGGCCATGACGAGTCGGTGAAAAACACTTCACCGGTCCGACGATTGTTCGAGTCGGCTCTGCGAGAAGGCCCGCTGTTTCGTCCCGAGGGCGTCGTCGCTGACAAAGTCTCCGAAACCGCCGGGCAGGCGGCTGCCGAAAAATATCTCGCCCAGGCTAAAGGCGTACCTGACTCCGTTGAGGCTCAGGGTCAGACCGCGGGTTGGATCTTTGTCACTTCCTCAACAACTCAAAACGCGCATTTGCGCATCGCGGTGTCTGAAAGAGATCGGACAGAAAACGCAGCGGACTTTGATCTGGATCGGCTCTCACAGCATCTCGGACTGGATACACAGGAGACTCTTCGCTACGCCGCGTTCAGTCACGACGCCTATCGTGCACTGGCCACCGCAAGAAAAGCGCTAAGCGTCTTCGAAACTGAAAATCGACGCTATCACTGCCCAAGCGCGGTCGCGGCCACAGCGATCGAATCTGCGCGGGACACTATCAGTTCAAGAAAGACCAATTTCGAGGCCTCCAGATTTACCCCGAGACTCGAATCGGAACCTTCCGGATCGCACAGTCTGAAGGCGTCGTTGCCACAGTTGCTGATAGAAGATGAAAAGCGTGTTGAACGACACGCCGCAATCAGTAGTTTGATGCAGGAAACAGAAAAGAGCCTTTCAGAAGCCAGTGAACTGCTGGACGGCGTAAAGAGCACAAAGCGCAGTCCTGTGGTGCGTCGACAGCTGCCCGGGATGATCTGGCGACGCGGGCGTCGAGACAGCACCGCCATTGCTTCGCGGCCACGAAGAAAGTCTCAACCCAAGCTTGCCAGTCGCGGCGTTCTGACCGCTCCCATCGTCCAGACCATGGAGCAGGCAATCATGCGACGCGAAGCGAGCCAGTATCTCAACCAGAGACGTCTTGAGATGAAACGTGTTGTACTGATGACGTTCATCGCAACAGCGACCGTCTCGGCCATCGCGCTTCTGGCGTCAGAGATTTTTCCCGTCACGCTCTCGGTCGTCTACGCGCTCGCGATCGGCAGTGTCTGCAGCCTTGCAGCCCACCTGCTGGTAAAACGACGCTACGCCAAACCGACAACGGTCTGGAAAGAAATACTCGATCGGCCCATACCGGCACCGAGATAGAGAGCGCCGCTGAGATCAAGCACTCGCCCGCTCAGTTTCCGCGCAGGAGAACACCGCGCGGGGCTGGACGAATGCCGATTGGTTTTTACTGAATCGTATCGGCTAGAAGGTCGTCTTCGAGCATCGCCTTGAGTTCGCGCTCCTCGCGACGGCGCTCAAGCACGCGCCAGGCTGGATCCCCACCCGCTGCGGCAGCGGTGGTGGCGGCCTCGATCTCTTCAACCTTCAGGTTGGTAACCGTGTTTTCGAATGCCGACATGTTGGTGATCGTGCTTTCAAACAACCACATCGGTGAATCTTCTGACATCGTCGCGTCTTCTGATGTTTCAAATTCATCCGCAGAATCCAGACCGCTGGAATCTGGATTTTCGGATGACTCGTTGTTCGAAATTTCATTCTGCTGCTTCATGATCAGTAACCCCCGGGTTAATAGTCCGTATATTCGTTTTATTTCGGCGAATCGATTAGTCGTTAATCGGCGTATCCACCTGCCCCTTTACACACGCTGATGTTCGTCGTCGTTTGACCGGCACATCACCCTGACGAACGATAATCTGAAGGTTTGTCGCACGCAGGTCGGTAAAACCGCGCACTGAATTTCCGGTAAAAAGTCTTGCTTGTGAAAAAACTGAGGCGCAATGCTCAGATCGAATGCGGCACCGTTCACAGTTATACATTTCGATACAGACGCCTCGGTCTGAACACCGTCCTCGACCCGGGCAAACCTGCCCGCATCGAATAACCACGGGTTTTACAGTGACCTGACCGAGGGGTCGCACTTTGCCAATGCCAACCGGCCCTTGGGAGCAGACCGGTTGTGTTATGTCGCCGATCGCATGATCCCGGTCTCGTCAGGATGACCGGAGCTGTCGCTTGAGAATCTTGCCGTTAGCGTTGCGCGGCAGCGACTGCTGGCTGAACACAACCTCGTCGGGGATTTTGTATGACGCGACGTGTCGCCTGCAGAATTCGCGCACCGCGTCACGATCGAGAGCGGGATCCTCTGTATAGATGTGCGCTACGAGCGCGTGGCCCAGCGTTGCGTCTGGACGACCCGTAATTGCGGCCTCGATTATCGAGGGATGTGCGATCAGTTGATTCTCAATCTCGACACCGTAAATCTTGTATCCGCCGCGATTTATTACATCATCAATCCGATCATGGACCACGACAAAGCCGTCTGGATCAACAAAACCCAGATCGCCAGAACGCCAGTACCCGTCGACAAAGGAAGCCGCCGTCTTGTCCGGCTTGTTCCAGTACCCGGGGACCGTATTCGGGCCCTTGAGCCAAAGTTCGCCAGGTTCGCCGTGACCCACATCGGCGTCGTCGACGACGACCCGGATTTCGCAGCAGGTGACGGGCTCGCCAACCGTTGTCGCACTGCGAATACTCTGGCCCGGCCGAACGGTTGTCACGACGGATGTACACTCGGTTGACCCGTAAGCATTGAGCAACTCGAGGTCTGGCACCCTGTCAGCCAGCGCCTCGACCGTCGCTGCCGGCATTGGCGCACCACCGAACCCGCCCACGCGCCATGAACTCAGATTGTGTCCGGTCAGGGCGTCAGATTGAAGAATGAGGTTGTACATCGCGGGCACGAGAATGGTCCAGGTAAGGGATTCCGACACCGCAAGCTCAATGAACTCCACAGGCTCAAACCGCGGCATCATCACGGTACAGCCTGCGTTCATCAGATTGGTGAAGATGATCGCCACGATCCCCGTGACGTGAGACGCCGGCACGGCAAGGATCGCGCGCTCGTGTTCATCGAGATGCCAGAAATCCTGATAGTGCATCGAGGTATGGATGATGTTGAAGTGCGTCAGGATCGCGCCTTTGGGATCACCCGTGGTTCCCGATGTGTACAGGATCACCGCCGCATCTTCCTCATTTGGCGTACAGGTCTTCGAGGACGAATCGAAATCCACACCGTCATGTGCCTGAATCCAGTCGGTCAACTCGTCGGTCTTGATGACAAGTCGCAGTGAGGACAGCTCGTCTGGCGCAGGGACCAGATCACACAGCGCATCGTCGACAATCACTATCGAAGCTCCACTGTCGCCGAGGATGTAGGCGAAACCTCTGGCACTGTCACGGATATTGATCGGGACAACGATGGCGCCGATTCGCATTGCTGCTACGACGGCCACCACAAACTCGACGCGATTGGACATCGCGAGCGCGATTCGGTCACCACGACTCAATCCGTTGAATTCAAGCGAAGTCGCGAGAGCGCCGGACTGCCGCCATAGTTCCTCGAACGACAGTCTATTGTTCGCATCAATGACGGCATCGGCCGTCCCGGCACGCTCCACGGTGCGGGCAACGGCGCTAACCAGGTTTTGTGGTCTGTTGCGGTAACACAATACGTCGCGATCTCCGAAATGCAGCTCGCGCGACACCGAAAATTTATGCGTCCGTTGGTGCTCGTTCATACTCGTCCCAATATCATGACTGACGTTCCCGGCTTCACCCGGGAAACCTGCCCGACCTGACTGCGCGCGAAGACTACGTTGTCCTGATGCCATCGAGCGACAGATTACCTTCGAAGATCCTGGAGACCGCCATTCGTCATCGACGGCTGGGAGCCGTTCCCGGATGAGACTTATTTCACACCGATTCTGTGAAACTCGACCACACTGAAGTCATCCCCGCCAGTGATCAGCCCAGAGGTAACGACGTTATGATCAATTCCACCGCTACTACACTCCAACCCGATAACCCACCTGTCGATCCGGTAATCGTGCGTCCGGATCTGATTGGATTGCATCGGTTCGCGCGTACCGTGCGCAATATATTCTTCCCCGGCTGGCAGCAGTTTGACTCCTGGCGCATCAAGTCTGATGAAACCGATGTGAGCTGGAATGTGTGCTGCGACTATTCGCGCTCGACGCTCACATTTGCCGATCTTGTGTTCGCCGATCGCGACGCTTTTCGAACATTTCTGATACTGACCCATGTGGTCGCCCAGATCGAACAACCGAGCACCGAAGCAATCCGCAAACGGCTGGTTACGCTGCGTGACATGGCAAGCTTCATTCGTCGCGATCGTATCGCTACCTATCTGGACGATGTGATCTCGGGCCTCGGTAACGGCGACGTCACTATCGAACACGGCTCGGTAACCTGGATCTTCACGACCCTTGACTGGGTGCATCGTGCAGATGACGACGACGATCAGGACGCAGAATCCTATGACGCGCTGTTTCAGGATTCGCTGCTGTTTACGGAACTCAAGCGGATGCTCGACAAGGAGCGCGAGGACGTCGCCTGAATCCAAACTTCGACAGCCCCCATTTAGTCTGGTTTAACCCGTGCAGGCACCCGGTCTCTCCCCTCGACCGGGTCCTGTAGATACTGAAAGTTCAGGGAAGAACTTCAGTATCGTTTGGTAAAGGGATCCCAGCTGTAGCGGTGCTCGCCCACAATCAATCGGGCACCCGCTGGCACGTTGCGGCGCAGGACGGCGCACTGCGCGGGCGCAGGTTGCGCGGAAGCGACTCTGCCGTCAAACCACAGTCGGCACAGGCCCGGCGGTGGCAGGTACTGGCGCGGCACGCCGCGTCCACCCTTGCCGTAGTGACTGAACGATCGTTCCTCGATTCCGTTCGAGGACACCACCGTCTGCGATGCTCCAGCCGAAGTACCGGAAGGTGTTCTGGTAATAACCTGATGATTGTCACTGCGCTGAGTATTCAACCCGGGCTGCGGTGTCGGCGTTACAACCTGCTGATTGTTCCACGCCGGTCGCGCCGGTGTGTCAGCCGATACCGGAGGTGGCGTGACCACAACAGCCTGATTGTTCCACTGCGGCTGCGCCGGTGTTGGCGATGCCGGCGCAACAACAACCTGCCGACGATCAGTCCGGGGCTCGACGGTGTTCGGAATCGTGCCGCCGGTGACATAACCTGACGGACTCGGTGTGCTCACGGTCGGTTGTGATGGCTGACTGTGGGTGACCCGAGGTTGAACCTGACCGGTCGCCGCAGACGGGGCCGGGAGGGATTCGTACTTGAGCACCTGCTGCTGCGCAAGTCGCCCTGACCCCGCAGCACTCGTGTTGGTTCCACCTGCATTGCTCCCGGTTGACGTTGTTCCGGTCGCCAGCGTGGCCTCGCTGGGCGTCTGCAGATCAAGATCGGCTATCGCTGTGACCTCACCCGTCATTGCCGTTTGCGCCGCCGCTGCGAGCTGGCGATTGCGCAGAATAAGTTCGCGGTTGTTGCCGGCCAGAGATTCCGAACGCATGGTCAGTGACTGAACCTCGCGATAACCGCCCTGCCGGTATCGAAGTCGCGCCAGCGCGTTCCAGAGAACCGGATTGTCAGACTGAATCGCGAGCGCTCGTTCCAGGGTAATGCCCGCGGCCTCGAATTCATTCTTGGCTATCTGGCGTCTTGAATTTCGCAGCAAATCCCGAATCGCAGAATTCGAGGTACCGTAAAGGGAGTCCATGACGTCAACCGATGCGGGCGACTGGGCGAACACCGGTGCCGATGCCGCAATGGATACAGTCCCGAGCGTCACGGCCAGTGCGGACACCACGAGTGCCCGGCCAGCAACACTGCGTTTTGGTCTTTGGTCAGACGTGCCGGTATGGCGATTCGAGTTACAGATTCGCAAGTTGAACATTTCAGGTCTCTCCGGGTGTTTGTCCTGACATCCATGCCGGGAACGTTGCAAATACTAGCTTTTTGCTGCTGAACGCGCCCTGAATTCTATCGTCATCGGTATGACATCTGTCGGCAAACTTAATCTCACGGATCAAAATCACACGATTGGGGTAGCCGGGAACCGGCTTGTAGCCGACAATAGAGGTCTGAGTCAGCCACACGACATCATGAATACCCCCAAACCATCACTCGCCAGACACAACGCGCGTCGTAGCAGCCTTCAATGCTGTGGGCGTTGCGCGGGTGATCGTTTTGCTGCGATCAATGACACGATCATTTACACCGTGGCGCTCGCGGTGATCGGCGTCATGGGGATGCTGACGCCGTCACTGTCTGTCGCCCAGTCATCTGCAGCAACCGAGCGACTGCAAAATGCCGGGGTGGCCACGGTGAGTGAGCTTGAGGCGTTGAGCCGACGACACGCTCAGGAACTGGAACGAGTTAACAAGCTCGCCGAAGACGCCGTGTCCAGTCTTGAATACAGAATCGAAGCACTCGAGCGGCGGCTCTCCAGAATCGAAAAAGCTCGCGAGCTCGAAGAACGTCGCGCCGAAGAAGCTTCGTTTGAAAAAAGTCGCATGCTCAACTGGCCGAAAGCAGCTTCGGGCATGAATCGTCGGGAGATCTACCGACTCATCGGGTCCGGGGTAAAAGACCGCACCGAAACTTCCAGAGACTGCCGCTGCTATTCCCAGGGCAAAATCTGCTTCAGCGATGAAGATCTCGCCGAAAAATCCAACGTACGCTGTCAGCTCTGACATCGGGTAAGCGACGCCCGCTCGCGTTCGGTTAACCGTCGTGCCCGCAAGCCAGGCGGGCGACATCGTCACTGTCAATGCAAGACAAACTCCTGCGTCGAATCAACTACACCTGTCGCGCTGACGCGACAAGTGTGCTGAACAACTTGCACCGATTGGCGAGTCCCGTGACATAGTTCGTATAACCCGCACCCATGAAGGATCAAACTTACCGCGGGCAAGCAGTTGGGGGTGTGATGGCCTGAAGTAGACAGCCATCAATTTACATACCCGATTGGGAAGGGAGCCTGGACGCAGATGACGGATCATCAGCAGCCTTATCAAATTACAAACTGCGCATTCGACGACAGATGCAAGAGCAGCTGGGAAGAGTTGTCCCACACGTCGACGCTCGGCGTTCGCTTCTGCGC
>CALHMG010000296.1 GCA_938034705.1 uncultured Gammaproteobacteria bacterium | reverse complement strand
ACCAGCGCCGCTGGCGGCACCAGGCCCACCAGAAACTCCATAAACACTTTGCCCATGGACTCCGGCTGAAGTTCTTCAGGAAGCGGCGGGCCAAGAGCAGGATTGAGGTGGCATCGAATCAGTGCGTACGCGGTATACATCAGAGCTAGCATGATGCCGGGGATGATTGCGGCGGCAAAGAGCTCGTTGACCGGCACCTCAAGAATAGGTCCCATCACCACAAGCATGATACTGGGCGGGATCAGGATGCCGAGCGTGCCGCCGGCTGTAATCGTTCCGGCCGAAAGCCGCACGTCGTAGCCCGATCGATTCATGGTTTTCGCCGCCATGATGCCCATGATGGTCACCGACGCACCGACGATGCCTGTCGCCGCCGCAAAGATCGTCGACACGAACAATACCGCAATGTACAGCGCGCCCTTGGTTCGGGACAGCATGAGCTGCACGGCGTTGAACAGCCTCTCCATGAGGCCTGCCTGTTCCATCAGTATCCCCATTAGAACGAACAGGGGTACCGCCACAAGCGTTTGTTCCTGCATGACGTTCGAAAACTGAAACGTCATGAGATAAAAGGCAAGTTTGGCGCCAAAGCCAAAAATACCGAACACAAAGCCGAGAAAAATCAGCGTAAACGAAATAGGAAACCCGACAAAAATCGCCAGCAACATCACGGCGATCATGACGAACCCGAGCATCTCCGGACTCATGGCCATTCTCCTCGTTGAGCCGCATAGAGGCTTTTAATCAATTCCGACACCCCCTGCAGAATCAGAAAAAAGACACCGAGCGGCAAAGCGGACTTGATCGGCCACAGATAAGGCATCCAGGCGGTATCCATTCCACGCTCCCCGCGAAACAGCGCTTCACCGGCAAACTCCATGGAGATGTAGAAAAAGGCCAGCAGCCCCGGCAGATAGAAAATCACGTAGAGCACGGCATCCACGGTGCCCTGGGTTCGCGCGGTCCAGTTTCGATAAATAAAGTCGGCACGAATGTGCACGCCACGTGACAGCGCATAACCCGCGCCAAGCATGAACATGCCGCCGTAGAGAAATCTTGAGACATCGTAGACCCAGACAGTCGGTTGAGCAGGCTTGCCGAGCCATTCGATCGGGGTTCGACACACCACCTCGATGACGATCGATAACATCATCGGCACAGCCATCCAGCAAACGATACGACCAACCCACAGATTCATGGTGTCGATCCAGTAACACAGAGCTCGCGCCTTGTAGCTACCGATCAGGAATCCGAACAGCACGCCGGCAATGAGACAACTGGCCATGCCAACGACCCAGCCCATCGTCTTGCCGAGGGACGATGATTCAAGTACGAGACTGAGAAAAATACCGGAGAGCAACCCTACAGCGATGCCACAGATCAAACCGGTCTTGGTGCCGGGCGCCATATCCGATGGCAGATCCTGTGGTTCGCTGATGCGTCTTTCGGCAATCAGCTCGTCGGCGATTTCAAGATTCTCTGGGATCTCTTCAGCCATGGTCGACTTCCTGAGTGGCCCCGAGCGGTTCTCGGGGAAATTGGGGTAGCGCTTGCGCGCTGCTATCGCCGCGATCCTCCGGCACTCAACCGGTCAATGCCGGTACGTCCTCAGGAATCCACAGGTTGCACGCGGCCAACTGGCCACTGCAGCCGTCACGCGAAGTCTGGCGAACTGGAAACCTGCTGAATTACGTCGAACCGAGGGGGTCTACGTCAGCAAAGCGAGCTCGAAAGTGAACGTTCGGCCAAGGACTGCAGCGATAGCAGAATCGATGTCACGGGGTTGCGCCAGGGCAACCCCGTGTTGATCGATTAACACAAACGATCTTACTTCTTGATGCTCTTGGCAAAGGCCTGGCCAAGCTGCGCATTGGATGTCTGGGCACCTGCCCAGAACGGTACAGCAATGGCGGCGAAGTCCTTCTGGGACTGCCAGACTTTCGCGAAGAAAGCGTTCTCTTTTGAGTTCTTCTCAAGAGTCGCGTTCGCAGCGTTCATGTAGGCCGGGAAGTAGTCTGCAGGAGTGTCATGCAGAATAACACCGTGGTTCTCGGTGAGATCTTTCAGCGCCTTGCCGTTCTCATAGATGCGGTAGCTCATTGAACGAATCAGCGATGCATCCGCAGCCACTTCCATGGCGTACTGCTGCTCAGGTGTCAGGCTGTTCCATACGTCGCCGTTGATGTACATGTCAGCGTTCACGACAACCTGGTGAAGACCCTGCAGGTAGTAATGCTTGAGCACTTTCTGAAAACCGAACACTGAGTCAGGCTTCGGGCAGCACCACTCGGCTGCGTCAATCGTGCCCTTCTCCAGCGCTGGCAGAATGTCGCCGCCGCCCATGGCTACTGAAGCAACACCGATGTCCTTGTACGTCTGGCCAGGAATACCTGGAGGTGTACGGAAACGATACTTGCGGAAATCTTCCATGGAGTTGATTGGCTCTTTGAACCAGCCAAGTGCCTCCGGGCCTACTGGCTGAAGCATAAGACCTTTTACGTTCACGCCCATCTCGTCCCAAAGCTGGTTGTACAGCTCGCGGCCGCCGCCGTTCATGTACCAGGAAACGAATGCAATGTTGTCAATGCCAACACCGGCACCAGCAACGGGTGAACCGAACAGCATGGCTGCCGGGTGCTTGCCTGACCAGTAGTGTGTCCAGGCAAAACCTGCCTCAACGAGACCTTTGTCGACGGCATCGAGAATTTCTTTCTGTCCGACAACAGCGCCAGCTGGAAGGACTTCGATTTCAACTTCGCCGTTGGTGAGCTTGTTCACCGTTGCGCCAAAGTCATTAAGCATTACAACTTCGTCTGCTTTTGTTGAAATCACAGACTGAACACGGATTTTCACTTTGGCAGCTTCTGCTACACCGGTGAACATCATTGCGGCGCCAACAACAGCCGCTCCGATCGTGAGTACGCGGTTAGTACGCATGAGTATCTCCTCTAATCACTTCTTGGTTTTCGTTAACGAGCAACGAATGGGTATTTCTCTAGGTAGATGCGCACCGTTGTTTAACCGTTGTTTATATGACAGTCCGGTGCGTCATTTCGGACCGGTCGATGAACATGCCGATCCTGTAGCGGCATTGTGTCTTGCGAACCGACACAGTTGCCAACAAAATACGTTCAGAACCCTAAATCAGCACCAAACGTCCCAGAAATTGATTTTTCAGCCTACTTGCAGGATTGAAAGCCTGATTCTGGGACCAGAAAACCCCTGCGGGCATCACCCAGCGAACCGCGAAGCCAGATAGCGCGACACGACTTGCCCTGATGTCCGTCAGAGATGGGATGCAGGGCGATTAACGCCGCGACAAGCGGTTTGTATGCGCTTCACCGCGCGACTCAAAACGAGGGCGATATTCGCCAGAACGAGAACACGCCGAACAACCAACGAGCAGACCCGCCATGAACGAATTCGATCGAGATCAGGAAAGTTCCAAGCTGTCGCCAATGCTGCGATCGCTCATCATTATCGAACAGATCGCGAAAGCCAACGGCTCCGTGTCCGGGGCCGACCTGGTGAAAGCGCTGGGTGTTCCCAAACAAACGGTCCATCGCATTGCTCGCCAGCTCGAGGTGGAAGGGTTTTTACAGCGCGAATCCGAAGCCAAGCGCTACCTGCCCGGTCCGCGTCTTCGCGATATCGCCATCAACGTCCATCTGAACTCCGCAGCCGCGGGACCAAGACACGCAATTTTGCAGGCGCTGGCCGAAGAGGTTGGTGAAACCTGTAACTGCACGATCATCGATCGCAACGAACTGGTCTACTTCGACCGTGTCGAAGCCAACTGGCCGTACCCCATCCACGTTCCCGTCGGATCACGGCACCCGCTGCACTGCACCGCGAGTGGCAAGCTGCTGCTGGCATTCCAGTCCGCGCGTCAGCGTCGTCAGCTCATTTCAGTCGCCCCGCTCAAACGTTTTACAGACCGCACCACCACCGACACACAGTCGCTCGCATCAGAACTCAAACAGATTCGACAAAACGGTGTCGGCGAAGATCACGAAGAGTATCTGCCCGGCATGTCGGCCATTGCCGTGCCGGTGATCAACAACGCGAACAAGGTCGGATTCGCGCTGGCCATTCAGGCACCAACAAGCCGCAAACCGGTTTCGGATCTGAAACGATTTCTGCCCGCCATGCGTGAAGCGGCAGCCGCGATCGCTGCAGCCGGACCCGAGCAGTACGACACCGCGTCGACGAACTGACAGTCGCCTCGGTCACTCATGGCCATGCGCGTTCCAGGTTAGCGACATTGCCTCTGGGAGTTATTCCCAGTGCCTTGTGAACGGGTGACTCACCACCCGGTTCACACCACCGTTCATGACACGACCGCAACCGCTCATTCGATATCGATTGGACGTTGCCGCCCTCCCTGTTGATCACTGTCGCCACAGCAGTACAGAACTATAAATCAACGGCCTTTCAAATGAGCCGCTGAACTACTCGGGGTGGTCTTAAATGAAGTGTGTTGTCTGCGCGAACATCGTTCGTAACGGATCCGTATTTCTGTCGGCGTTACAGTCTTGGTGCTTTATCGCAATTTTTGTGTCCAGTGCGACCGTGGCGGTCGTGTTTTCGCCGCTGGCAAACTCTGCCGATTTTATTGTCGACAGCTCAATCGACAACGCAGCCGCTTCAGGCACGATCCGTCTGATGCATCGCGATCGGATCGCTCGTTTTGGCGATCTCGCCGTCACACACTACGCCGACATCGAATACAGCAAAAATGCTGCGCCCGGGTCGCACCATCTGATCATCCAGAATCTCAAAACGGGCGGCCAGTCCACCGTAACGCTTGCCGGGATGAGCCATCTGCCCTATCCCTTCACCGACGCCTACCAACTCGAACAAAGTGGACAGTACGTTACTGCGGACTTCGCCGGTCACGCCATGACCAGCGAGAACGACCTGTGGGTGTTTGCTCAAAATGCCGATGAAAACGGACAGCTGTCGCGCCTTGGGCTGAAACACTATCGCCTTGAAGGCAGCCCTCTGCCCACCTCCGCCACACTCGTCGCAGAATATCCGTTCGGCGACGCATTCAGTCGCATCCACGGTCTGTTGCGCCTGAAAAGTGGGGCGCTGGTTGCCACCTGGTATCAACACGAGGACGGCGCCGGCACAGACGAACTCGTTCTGGGCTTTGGTTACCGCCACCCTTCGGGTCGGATCTCCGAAAATTTTCCCGTGCATGTGCCATCGGGAAGCAGCACCGGTGAGGGGAGATACAGCAAGAGTCGCTATGCGAGTGCGCAGCACCCCGTCAGTGACGACCTGTGGGTTTTTTCCAAGCGTGATTCATCCGGTCAACTACAGGCCGTGAGGCTCGTGGAATCCGGCGACCAGCTGTCCGTTGCGCAGATTCTGCCGAGATTCATCAGTCGTTCGGTCAACGAAAATGATGGGCCTGAAGGAGAATGGCCGGACCTTCTTGCCCGAGCCATCGCCGCTCGAGACACGATACAGCTGATCTACCATCGCAACGACTACCGGATCTGGTCCGGCACCAGCGACAGCGGCATCGGGTGGTTTAAAAAAGGCGCGCGTCTGGGCGTTGCCGAAATCAGTGAAGACGGCTCTGTAGACTTTGCGACTCAGCCGTTCCCGGACTTTGTTGAACGCGTCACCCGCTTCGGCATGTCATCCACCGACGATGCAACATGGGTCCTCTATCAGCGCGTAGACGGAACGTATCCGGTGACAAGTGTGTCCGACTACGCGATCAGATTCGACAATGCCGACCGCACATGGGGAACGCCTGTTCGTATCGCCGACGCGCGATCGTCACTCGGCGAATTCGGTGTCGCTCGTGCTGGCACCAACGGCCACGGCACTGGCTCACGATCCAATATTTATCTCCGACGATCAGACCACCCCGGACACCGGCCCGTTCATGCCCGACGGGAGCATCTCGTGGGCGCTTTATGGGGTCGTGCTTTCTGAAGGCGACACCCGGGGCTTCGAGTTCGATTTGCGTGATGGTGATGAGGTGTTCGTCTCACTGCTCATTCCGAACATCGAACCCGAAGTAGACCTCGCCGATGAGCAGCTGCCGACGATCGAGCTTGTCGCGCCCGACGGCACAATAACCATGATCGTGCCGGAGGTGCGCGAGGTGTTCGACGAGCCGTTCAGCCAGACGTCGTACGTGACGTTGGCCGAGCATCGCG
>CALHMG010000295.1 GCA_938034705.1 uncultured Gammaproteobacteria bacterium | reverse complement strand
ACCCGTGAATGCGGCAGACAGTGCCGTTTACCCGCAGCGCCGCCGGCCAGCAGCAGCGCGCCCATGCTCGCAGCCTGACCGATGCAAACGGTGCTCACGTCGCACTTGATGAACTGCATGGTGTCGTAAATCGCAAGACCTGCGGTGACGGCGCCACCCGGGCTGTTGATGTACAGATGGATGTCCTTGTCCGGGTTTTCGGACTCAAGGAACAGCAGCTGCGCCACGATCAGGTTCGACATGTGATCCTCGACCGGTCCGACAAGAAACACGACGCGTTCCTTGAGCATGCGGGAGTAGATGTCGAACGCCCGTTCGCCACGTCCGGTGGTTTCCACCACCATAGGCACGAGACCGATATTCTGAGGTTCGTTATGCGTCGTAGCACTGCTCATGGAAATAGTCCTTGTCCTTATCGCTATTTGATTCGCGTCCACGACAAATTCTGCGAGAACTCACCCTGGATGGTCCTGAAAATTGATCTCAACTGATCGGAATTGATGCCTGACCGATGCCCTGCCTGATTGAAGCTGCGCATGAATCACGCCGTTTGCGGCCCGGCACCGGTGTCTATTCTATAGTTTAGCGCGCAAGATACGGAATCTGGGGTCGTCGATCGGAAGTTCAAGGGACTGACTCGACATCGACCGGATCGGCTGCGCGTGGGCTTTCTCATCCATGAGTCTGCCATGAGTCCGGGGTGTCGCGGGTACTCGCGACAGCACGAAAAGCGCAATAAATAAGCAGCTGAACCCGTCCCGGGTTACCCCGATACCGGCTTACAGCCGGCGCGGGGCGGGCGCCGCCCGGGTCAGGCCTGTTCGGCTTCCTCGGGGTTCATGAATGTCGAAAAGCTGATCGGCTTGTCGACCTGCTCGGTTTCGTCAACGAGCGTTTCAATCACCTGCTCCTCAAGGACCTGGGCCTCTACCTGAGCGAGACGCTGCTGGTCTGAGTAGTAGTACTGAATGACCTGCTCCGGTTGTTCGTAGCCCTGAGCCATTCGTGTGACGGTTTCGCGAACCTTGCCTGGATCAACGGTGATCTCGCGGTCCTTGATGACGCTGCGCATGATCAATCCCAGCCGAACCCGTTTTTCGGCCTCGTCACGGAACAGGCTGCGGTCAGGCTCAGGCTGGCTGTCTGCAGCCGGACCCATCATCTGCTTCATCTGCTCACCCATCGCAGTGATCTCGTCTTCGATCATCTGATCCGGGACTTCGAAATCGCTCTTTTCCAGCAACTTGTTCAAAACCTGATCGCGAACATTGCCTCGCACACGCTCGTCTCGCTCACGTTCAAGATTGGATCGGATTTCCTCGCGCAGCTTGGCAACGCCACCTTCGGCGATTCCGAAACCCGCGGCAAATTCATCGTTCACTTCAGGCATTTCGGGCACGGCGACTTCAGATACTTTCACCTCAAAATCGGCAGCCTTGCCGGCAAGATCTTCTTTCGGGTAATCGTCGGGGAAGGTCACGGGAATCACGCGCTCCTCACCGTTCTTGATGCCGACCAGCCCCTGGTCCAGGTCTGCAATGATCGACCCGGCACCAAGCACAACGGGATAGGCCTCCGCGCTGCCGCCTTCGAAAGCCTCGCCATCAATGCGTCCGGTGAAGTCGATCGTGACACGATCCCCTTCTTTGGCGGCTTCGTCCCCGGGCTTGAAATCCATTCGCTGCTTGCGCATGCGATCGATTGTCGAGTCGATATCGCTGTCTTCGACATCGCACACGGGCTTTTCGATACGCGCGCCCTTGACGTCGAGCGCCGCGATTTCAGGATAGATATCAAACGAAGCAACGTACTCAAGATCCTGTCCGCGCTCCATGCTTGTCGGCTCGACCTGGGGTTGCGTTGCCGGAATGAGACCCTCTTTCTCAAGGGCTTCCTGGTAGCTTGACTGGATCAGCTCACCGGCGACTTCATTGAGGAGGTCCGGCCCAAACCGCTTTTCAATAACAGACCGGGGCACTTTTCCGGGTCTGAAACCGGGAAGTCTGACGGTTTTACCGAGGCGCTTCGCGCGCTCTTCGATCATTTGTTCCATGCGCTCGGACGGAACCGAAATCGTCAGCTTGCGGCCAAGCGTGGATGAATTTTCAACAGATACCTGCATGATCGTCTCTTCTTTTCAGTGTTCTGGATCAAGCAGCGTGTTACGCGTCCCCAGCCTGGAACAGACAGACTGAACCCGTTGGTGGACACTTCGCAGTCTGGTTACGAAGTCTGGTGCGAAAGGAGAGACTCGAACTCTCACGGGTTACCCCACTGGAACCTAAATCCAGCGCGTCTACCAATTCCGCCACTCTCGCATGGCCAAACTCACTACCGGGGTCGACCTGTCAAACGAACTGTCGTCAGTGCGCATTGAATCGGTCGACCGGGTGTCCTGGACTACTGTCTTACTGCTGATCCTGTTGTTCGTTTACTTTCAAGCTAAAGCGAACAAAACCCAGACCCGCGAGCCGGTTGAGGCTACAGGTCTGGGCTTGCGGTATATGGGGTGACCGATGGGATTTGAACCCACGACCACCGGGATCACACCCCGGGGCTCTACCAACTGAGCTACGGTCACCACGATTCGCTCGTATTCGCTTGTTCGCTCTGCCTGAATGCTTTCGTGTGAATCAACCGCTCAACGTCGATTCGCACAACTTACCCAATCAATTAATTAATTACCTATGCCTGCCGCCTTTCCGCACCTGCCGCAAGCGCTGAGCGCTCGCAGACGACTCGTTTACCGAGGCGCTGACAAGGTTACAACCGATAACGCAACTGCCAACTTCCGTTCGACGAAAGTATACGTCGTCCTTCACGCCGGCCAGCAGTCTTGTCACCTGCACTGACCTGTACTGACTGTTCTTGTTCGTACAAGCCCTGGATGGCACGCCCGACAGGACTCGAACCTGTAACCTACGGCTTAGCGTACCACTCCGGCTTTCGCCGGTGGAGCAATCTTTTTGCCTCTGCGCCAAGCCAACTCGAAGTCAGTTCGATTCGATTCGACTTGTTCAGACGCCGCTGACTGCTCCGCGCGTGGTCTGGACTATATCTTCACCATCTCAGGTGGGACACGTATAGTCTCTACGGATCCTGCCCCTGCGGGCTCTGGCTTACCTGAATCAACGTTATCGGCAGTCGGCTCGCAACTCATCCAATCCCGTTTGATTCTCCTTCAGCCAGAGACGGCGTCTCATCCACTCGTCCACTTGACAGCAAACTGCTGTCAGCCTGTTACACGTCTGATGATCATGACAAACATGGTCGGTTCAGACGTTTTCGGTCTGCGTACAGACCAAGCGGGTGTGACTCGCGTCAGTTTCCTCGGTATTGCCATCGCCGCAACGCGTTAAGGTTTCACCGATACAGTGTCCTTCACTTGACGGGTTCTGTTTCCCCGCCAAGGCTCCTACTGAAACTCGTACAGCAAGCTGTACAACTTTCGCTGAAGGCCGTTGCTCTATCCAGTTGAGCTACGGGCGCAAACAAACGTACGTATTACCAACAAAGATCTGATCACCCCTGTGATCATCTTCTCAACATGATCTGACCACCCCTGTGATCACCTCTACTCATGGTTCCGAAGATCTGATCACCCCTGTGATCATCTTCTCAACATGATCTGACCACCCCTGTGATCATCTTTGCATTAACAAAGATCTGATCACCCCTGTGATCATCTTTGCACTAAATATTTGGTCGGGGAGGAGGGATTCGAACCCCCGACATCCTGCTCCCAAAGCAGGCGCGCTACCAGACTGCGCTACACCCCGATGTCATCCGGCCGCGGGCCGTGAGGCCGTTGGTCGACTCGCGAAGAATACGGAACCGGAGTCTCGTCCGTCAACGTAAACCCGTCCGCAATTCACCGGATCTGACCGATAACCGGGCCGGGAAGCTCGAAAGAGGCACCCGGGGCCGCGAGCGAGTGGAAAGTTCCGACAAAATCGGCAAAATCACCCTCGCCAGTCTGTGATGAGACGCTCGTTTCACTGGTAATTTTCCAACAACCACCAACGCTGATGACTGCCCCATGACGACAGAGCCACAACAGGAACGACACGAATTTCAGACCGAAGTGCAGCAGCTTCTGCAGCTCATGATCCATTCGCTTTACAGCGACAAGGAAATCTTCCTGCGCGAACTGATCTCCAACGCTTCGGACGCCTGCGACAAGCTGCGCTTTAACGCGTTAACCGATGCCTCGCTGACTGAAGGCGACCAGGAACTGGCTGTGCAGATTAGCGTCGATGCCGAAGATCGACTTCTGACCATCAGCGACAACGGCATCGGAATGACACGCGACGAGGTCGTTGAAAACCTCGGAACAATAGCGCGATCCGGTACGCGCCAGTTTGCCGAAGCGCTGACGGGTGACGAGGCCGAAGACGCAAGCCTGATCGGTCAGTTTGGTGTCGGCTTCTACTCCGCATTCATGGTGGCCTCCAAAGTGACGGTCGTCACTCGCGCCCCTGATGGTGACACGGTGAAATGGGAATCCACCGGCTCAGGGGATTACACGCTCGAACCCGGGACACGAGACACGCGAGGTACCGATGTCATTCTTGAACTTCGTGAAGATGAGAGTGAGTTTCTTGAGCCGATGCGTCTCAGACACATCATCAGCAAGTACTCCGACCACATCTCGCTGCCCATTCAACTTCGCGGCGAGTCAGAAGATGGCCCCGGCAACTGGGAAACCGTCAACGATGCAGCGGCATTGTGGGCTAGACCTCGTAACGAAATCTCTGAAGATGACTACAACGCGTTCTACACGTCACTGGCGTACGACCCTGCCCCGCCGCTGAGCACCATACACAATCGTGTCGAAGGCAACCTTGAGTACATTTCGCTGTTTTTTATTCCGGCGAAAGCGCCCTTCGATCTTTGGGACCGGCAACAGCGCCACGGCATAAAGCTGTACGTCAGGCGCATCTTCATCACCGATGACTCCGACCAGCTTTTACCGTCATACCTCAGGTTCATTCGCGGAATCGTTGACGCTGCCGATCTGCCGCTGAATGTTTCGAGAGAGTTTCTGCAGAACAATCGAGACATAGAGCGTATTAAGAACGCATCCGTGAAGAAGATTCTTGGAGAACTGAAATCCATCGCCAACGATGACGAAAACCCTGATCGCTACAACAGTTTCTGGGACGAGTTTGGTCGCGCCTTCAAGGAGGGCATGGTTGAGGACGCAGCGAACCAGACCGAAATCGCCAGCCTCTTGCGGTTCTCGACGACACACGATGACAGCGAGCAACAGCGAAGTTCGCTGGACGACTACATCGAACGCATGCCGGAGACTCAGAAGTCCATCTATTACGTTACCGCCGATACTTTTGGTGCGGCCAAATCATCGCCGCATCTGGAGGTGTTTCGAAAGAACAACATCGAAGTTCTGCTGCTGGGTGAGCCTATCGACGAATGGGTGGTCAACCATCTGCCAGCGTATAGCGACGTGCCGCTGAAATCAGTCGCCAAGGGTGATCTCGACGCCGAAGAAATCAGCGTTGATAACGGCACCGAAGCCGAGCGCGAAAAAGCGAACGAGGACTTTGCTGACCTGGTCACGCGGACCAAAGAAGTACTGGGTGAACGAATCAAGGATGCGAGACTGACGTGGCGGCTTACTGATTCACCGGCCTGTCTCGTCGCGGACGAGAACGACATGGGCGCGAATCTGGAACGAATTCTCAAAGCCGCGGGCCAGGACAGTCCCACATCAAAGCCGATTTTCGAAATCAATCCGGAGCATGCGATCGTCAAGCGGCTGGATGGAACGGCGCCAGACTTCGAGGACTGGATCAACGTGCTGTTCGATCAGGCCGCTCTGTCAGAGGGCGCCCCCATTGAATCGCCGGCGGAGTACGTTAAACGCGTTAACGCACTGCTCAGCGGGAGCGCTGCACAGAGTTAACCCTGACGGAGATCCAAGGCGGCGCAGAACGATCTGCGCCGTTGCGGCGTATCAGCCGCTGGCTGAAGCCACGTAGCCGAGCGAACCCAGACCTCGCGCGTCACCGACCCAGTCAAGCTCGGTACCTTCGTGCTCAAGGGTGTTGCCGTCCTTGTCGACGCAGTAACGACCGTACACGACGGCCTCTCGCAGGCTGCCGGCGGATCCGATGCGTGTGTGTTCGAAAAGGATACTTCGAACCAGGTGTGCACCTGACTCGATATGACACCCGCTGCCGATCCAGCACGGGCCAATAATGTCGCAGTCTTTTTCGATGCGCGAGCCGGCGCCGATGTAAACCGGGCCCTCAATGCGCACGCTGTCCCAGTCAATATCGACGTTGAGACCTGTCCAGATACCCGGCATCACCTCTTTGCCCGGCATCTTGATATCACGAACTCTTCCACGCATAAGCGTCATGCTCGCATCCCAGTAGTCACTGAGGCGGCCGATGTCGATCCAGTGAAACGGCAGCGAGATCGCATTCATATGCAGCCCCTTCTCCAGAATCTTTGGAAAGAGCTGGCTGCCGATATCAAACTCAACACCTTTGGGGACCAGATCGAGCACCCCAGGCTCAAAGATGTAGATACCGGTATTGACGAGGTTGGATTTCGCTTCCTCAATACTCGGCTTTTCCTGGAAGCTGTTGATGCGCCCGTCATCATCACAGACGACGACGCCGTAATTTGGCACACGTTCCTTGGGTACAGGGAGACAGACGATGCTTGCAAGCGCGCCGGACTGCCAGTGCTGACGCAGCGCGGTAGTAATGTCCAGATCAATCAGTGCGTCGCCACACACGACGAGAAAAGTGTCGTCGAAAAATCCGCTGAACTCCTGGATTCGCTTGATGCCGCCGGCTGATCCGATCGGTTCAGCGATGACCTCGCCATTTTCGATGTAGCCCTCGAACGAGTAGCCTACCTCGACACCCCAGCGTCGACCGTCACCGAAGTATCTTTCCAGACGGTCCGGAAGGTGACTGACGTTGACCATGATTTCGTCGAAACCGTGTCGAGCCAGTTCTTCGACCAGGTATTCCATGACGGGTTTGCCAAGCATCGGGATCATGGG
Organism: uncultured Gammaproteobacteria bacterium; assembly: GCA_938034705.1. Classification (GTDB taxonomy): domain Bacteria; phylum Pseudomonadota; class Gammaproteobacteria; order Arenicellales; family CALHMG01; genus CALHMG01. The sequence goes on along the minus strand of CALHMG010000295.1, from coordinate 5,408 downwards.
TTTGGGCAGCGCGTAAGTCAGAGGTCGCATGCGGGTACCTTTGCCCGCGGCCAGAATCATTGCCTTCATAAATGCTCCAGAGTTCCCTTCAAAATGTGCAAATTCGATCAACATCAGCGTGGGAAGCCAACACGCTATCACCACCGCATGATGCATCTTGTGAAAGAACACAGAACGACGAACATGCAAAGTCTGACATCAAACCACTACTGCCCAAGCCACAGGTGCACGCACATCGCGATTAGATTGACGCGATCGTCACGTGCATCGTGGACCACACGCACCGGCAAACCCAGTATAGCGCCGGGGGATTTAAGCGCTGTTGAAAATAGGTTGTAAACCTAAAAGTAACATCACAACAACCGGCAATCGGACGCCGGCAACGGAAATGAAGCGTTTGTTCAAAGTTTTATGGCAAAAAGCCTCAGCAGAAATACCGAGGCTTTATGATTGTCGGAGCGTCTGTTGTGACGAAGCAATGACGACAAGAATCCATAACTGAGATGTGCCGGGTGACAAATCCCTGTCTGATTCTCTCCGTCTCAGATTCCCGACTGTCAGGCAACGGCGGCCGGGGCCGTCGCCTCTTTTGTGAACACAAACTTGTCGTCAACAATATCAACAAAAATTGTGTTGCCAGATTCAAACTCACCTGCGAGAAGCGCATTGGCCAGCGGGTTCTCCAGATGAGTCTGGATCGCTCGCTTCAAAGGTCTGGCACCGTAGACCGGATCAAATCCCGCCTCGGCAAGACGATCGATCGCCGCATCTGACAGCGTCAGGGCCATGTCACGATCAACCAGTCGCTCGGCAAGTTCCTGTATCTGGATCCTTGTAATTTCGGTGAGCTCGGAGCGATCAAGTGGATGAAACACAACCAGATCATCAATCCTGTTGATGAACTCCGGGCGAAAATGTGAACTAACCACTTCCAGCACCCCCGCCTTCATCAGGTCATAGTCAGGGGTACCGTCGGCCCGGGCGGTCATCTCCTGGATCTCACCGGACCCAAGGTTCGACGTCATGATCACAACCGTATTGCGAAAATCAACCGTGCGCCCCTGACCATCAGTCAGTCGTCCGTCGTCCAGAACCTGTAGAAGAATATTGAACACATCCGGATGAGCCTTTTCGACCTCGTCCAGCAAAATCACCGAGTAAGGCTTACGGCGAACGGCCTCGGTCAGGTAACCGCCTTCCTCATATCCAACGTATCCCGGCGGCGCACCGATGAGTCGCGCTACCGAATGCTTCTCCATGAATTCAGACATGTCGATGCGGACAAGCGAATCGTCGGTATCGAACATGAACGAAGCCAGGGCTTTTGATAACTCGGTTTTGCCAACACCGGTTGGCCCAAGAAACAGGAAAGACCCATAAGGTTTGTGCGGATCGGAGAGCCCGGCGCGAGATCGTCGAATCGCGTTGGCGACGGCGTCGATCGCTTCGTTCTGGCCGATCACGCGTTCGTGCAGGACAGCCTCCATCCTCAGAAGCTTGTCTCTTTCGCCCTCGAGCATTCGCGCGACAGGTATTCCGGTCCAGCTCGCGACGACCTGAGCGATTTCCTCTTCTGTCACGCTGGTGCGCAGCAAACGTGTTTCCGTTACCTCAACACCGTCTGCGTCATTGAGCTGTTTTTCGAGCTCCGGTATCCGTCCATACTGAAGTTCAGACATCCGCGTCAGATCGCCTGCCCGCCTGGCAGCTTCAACGTCCTGGCGCGCCCTGTCGAGTTCTTCCTTTATCGACTGCGAGCCCTGAACCGCTGCCTTTTCGGCATTCCAGATTTCTTCCAGATCGGCGTACTCGCGCTCCAGACCCGATATCTCCTCCTCCAGAATCGAAAGCCTTCTGGTTGAAGCATCATCGTTTTCCTTTCGCAGGGCCTCGCGCTCGATCTTGAGCTGAATCAATCGTCGATCCAGCCTGTCCATTTCCTGTGGCTTGGAATCGATTTCCATCCGAATACGACTCGCCGCTTCATCAATCAGATCGATCGCCTTGTCCGGCAGATTTCTGTCGGTGATGTAGCGATGAGAGAGCGTCACCGCAGACACGAGAGCTGGATCCGTGATGTCGACACCATGATGGACTTCGTACTTTTCGTTCAGACCACGAAGAATAGCGATCGTGTCCTCAACCGACGGCTCGTCGACCTGCACTTTCTGAAATCGCCGTTCCAGCGCGGCGTCTTTTTCAACGTACTGACGGTACTCGTCGAGGGTCGTCGCACCGATAAGATGGAGCTCGCCACGTGCAAGCGCAGGCTTGAGCATATTACCGGCGTCCATTGACCCCTCGGCTTTACCGGCTCCCACCATCGTATGCAGTTCATCGATAAACAGGATGACCTGACCTTCCTGTTTTGAAAGGTCATTCAACACGGCCTTCAGGCGTTCCTCGAATTCACCCCTGAATTTCGCACCCGCGATAAGCGCGGCGAGATCCAGACAGAGCAGGCGTTTGCCCTTGACGCCCTCGGGTACCTCGCCATCGACGATCCGCTGGGCCAGGCCCTCGACGATCGCGGTCTTGCCGGTGCCGGGTTCGCCAATCAACACGGGGTTATTCTTGGTTCGCCGTTGCAGAACCTGAATACAGCGACGGATTTCGTCATCCCGGCCAATCACCGGATCAAGCTTGCCCTGCTCGGCTCGCTCGGTCATGTCGATGCTGTACCTTTCCAGGGCCTGGCGCTGGTCCTCGGCTGCAGGGTCGTCAACGCTCGCGCCGCCGCGCATTTCTTCCACGGCTTTCTCCAGGCTTTGTTCGGTAAGCCCGGCCGACGCAAGCATACGACCGCAGTCACCCTTGTCGGCGACGGCAGCGAGCAAGAACAGTTCGCTTGAGATGTACTGATCATTGCGCTTGGTTGCGAGTTGATCCGTCAGGTTGAGCAGTCGCCCGAGATCTCTCGACAGATGTACCTCACCTGCCGTTCCCTCAACTTTGGCCAGGCGGTCCAGGGCATCACCCAGACTGGATCGAAGCTGAGCAACGTTAGCCCCGGCATTTTGCAAAACGTGTCTGGCGGTGCCGCCTTCCTGATCGAGCAGCGCGAGCAACAGGTGTGCGGGTTCGATAAATTGATGGTCGCGGCCGAGGGCCGTGCTTTGCGCTTCGGCAAGCGCGCTTTGAAAGCGGGCGGTCAATTTGTCCATTCTCATGGCGTTAAAGCCTCCAAATATTTCGTTCTCTGCAGGCTGACATGGGGCCTCGGGTCAAGGCTTCAAGTCCTGTTGCTGCAAACCATTCTCATCTGAGGGGGGCTGTGTTGTTTTCGGGTAAATGCCGGGAGCGATGAAATCTGCAATGGCCTGCAGACGTTGATCGGACGGCAGATCGGCAGTCAGCGTCGGGCCCTGTTCGATCTTCAGCCGGCTGCGAACAAAAATCGCCGGAATGGTCAGCCCCTCGGCCGCAACTCCGGATATCCGCAAAGTAACGATTGGTGCACCGGTTTGATCAGATAAAAACAGCGCGCCGCGCTTGAGTCGTGGCTGCCTGTCGTCTTTTGTCGTAATGCCGCCCTGGGGGTAGATCGCGACGACGTCGCCGGCTTCGATCGCGCGAAGAGCAGCCCGAAGCGCTTTATCCGGACGCCCCGCTCGATCGACCGGAATCAACCTCAGCAGTGAGAAAAAACTGCGCAGACCGGGGCGGTTGAACTGCTCTTTCGCAATTAAAAATCGCAGTGGTCGAGGACTGGCTGCGATCATCGCCACGGGATCAAGCCCAGATACATGATTGGCTACAACAATCACGCCACCGGACGCAGGCAGGTCGAACAGGTTTGCGTCAAGTCGGTGAAATCGACGACAGAAAATTCGGTTAAGTCCATCGAGCGCCTGCAGTCGCGAGCCGCCCCATTGCGCAACCGCGTGGCGCCGACCGACGACCCCAAGCCACCGGACACCGGCGTAGACCGCAATCGCCAGCACCACGAGTATGGCGATCTGCAGCCCGCTCACGTGCGAACTCCGCCACTCGCAGGGTTGAGGACGTCGTCTGAGAAACTATTTTCTGATTTCGTTCTCGGCAAAGACATCGGGCAGGTTCGCCAACGCAATTTTGCCGAGCGGCGTTCTGGGCAGCTCATCAACAATGGCAAAGCGACTGATCTGATTGTGGCCGGAAGTTCTCGCATTGAAATCCTTAAGCACGCCGCGCACGGTTTCTACCGCTTCGTCGCCCTCTTCATCACTCGCTACAACGACGACCGGCTTCATGTCCATTTCGATGACGCCGGCCTCTTTGATCTCAGTATAACGTTCCAGCAGGATCTCAATTTCTTCCGGATACACGTTCTTGCCAGCTTCTGTCACGATCAGACGTTTGGCGCGACCGGTGAGGACGATTTTGCCGTCAGCGGTCAGTCGAGCAATGTCGCCAGTCTTGAACCAGCCATCGTCCATGACTTCCCGAGTTAACGAATCGTCGGTATAGCCCATCATCACGCTCGATCCACGGACCAGCAGCTCGCCGCTGCCGCTCGCATCCGCATCTGCGATCCGAACCTCAACGCCATCAAGGGGTCGGCCGACGCCGTCATACTCGGGATCGTTGTGCTCCTGAATGCAAACGGTCGGAGATGTCTCGGTGAGACCATATCCCTGCCTCACCGGAAACCCGATCTGTCTGAAGTAGCGGGTTATCTCTGGATCCAGACGCGACCCGCCGCTCACCCAGCAACGAACCCGACCGAATTTTTTCTTAAGCGGGCCGTTGATCATCGCCCGCAATCCCAGCGGGATATGTCGCAGCACCCAGATGTAGGCGCGAAGTGGCGCGCTTGATTCGCTGAAACGTTTCTCAAGGCCATGCATGATGTTTCTGAACAGTCTTGGCACAGCCACCATCAGACTGACATTTTCTTCAGACAATGCCGCGATAATCTCATTGGCCGCGATCACGCGCGGCACGACCAACCTGGCGCCGTTCACACACGCCAGCATCATGCCGCCGGTGAGCCCCATTGCATGAGACATGGGTAAGAGCTGAAGGAATACATCGTCGGGACCAAGCGCTATGACGCGGCAGCTCGCTTCTGTATTCGAGACAATATTCTCGTGCGATAACCGAACCATCTTCGGCGTTCCCGTGCTGCCCGACGTATAAATTCGAACCGCCTCGCTGGTGTATTCAACCTCCACAAGCTCCGTGACCGGAGCCGCGTCGCCGGTCCCCGCTGGCGCGTCGAGATCGATCATCAGCGTGTTGTTGAATCGATCAGCGGCTCCATGCAGACACAGAACCTTTGGCTTGACCGCCTCCAGCTGTGTATCAATGTCCTCATCGCTGTTGCCGACATGCACCGGCGCTACGATTGCGCCCAGTCGCCATACCGCAAGCGCGGCGACCGACCACTCGGGACCGTTCGGCGCCATGACGCCAACGACGTCACC
>CALHMG010000294.1 GCA_938034705.1 uncultured Gammaproteobacteria bacterium | reverse complement strand
CAACCTTGCCCTCATTCATCTGCTGGAAAATCTCGCGACTCCAGTTGCAGTATTGCAGGCAATCTATCGTAAGAGGCTGGTTCGACATTGGGACGGGCACCGATTTTAGTTGGCTTTAGGGTTCCAGCATGACGCATTATTGTCCAGAACTGAACGATAACCTTGCAGGAAAACAGGCCAATGAGCTCCACAACTTCGCATTCAGACAACATCACCATGGCCGGCGGCGGCCTCTACAGTCTTGCGACGATCGGGGCGAAGCACGTCATCGATGCCGCGACCCCGATGGTGACGGGTGCGATCGACGCGATGGAGCTCGACTCGATGTCGCATTTCACCATGTCGGATATGGGGTGTGCCGACGGCGGCACTTCGCTTGAAATGGTGCGCACCGCTATTGCCAGGATTCGAGCATCGTCCGACGTGCCGATCAACGTCGTGTATGCCGATCAGACGGGCAATGACTACAACGCCCTGTGCAGCACGATCTATGGCAAGACGCCGTTTACTACGTGGCTCGGCGAGCATGACCACGCGTATCCGTTTATGTCAGGGACATCGTTTTACAATCAGGTGGTCGCAGACGGTGTGCTGAACCTCGGATTCTCGGCGACCGCGATGCACTGGTTGAGTGAAAAACCGTGCGATATCAGCGATCACGTTCAGGCAGTCGGGGCAACCGGGGCCGAACGCGACGCTTTTGCACGCCAGGGCGCGAAAGACTGGGAATCCATTCTCCTCACCCGGGCGCGTGAGCTTGCCCCTGGTGGGCGACTGGTGCTGATGAATTTTGGTGTCGACGAACAGGGGCGATATCTCGGCAATACCGGCGGTATCAACATGTTCGACCGGTTCAACGAAAACTGGCAGCAGTTTTTAGGTGATGGAGTCATCACCGAAGCGGAATACAAAGGAATGACGCTGCCCCAGTACTACAACTCTGTTGAAGAATTCAGCGCACCGTTCAAAGACGCCTCCAGCGCCGTCAGCCAGGCAGGCCTGAAGCTGGAACATGTAGAGACCAGGGTCGTCGCCTGTCCGTTTGCCGAAGACTTCAAGTCACACGGTGACAGTGCCAAGTTTGCCCGGGAATACATTCCCACCATTCGTTCGTGGAACCAGAGCATTTTCGCCGGCGCGTTGTCGTCCGATCGCCCGCAGCAGGAACGCGACGAGTTGATCGAAAATTATTACGGTACTTATGAAGCTCAGGTTCGTGATAAACCCCACGGACACGCTATGGACTATGTGCACTGTTACATGGTGATACAAAAAGCCTGATCGCGCGTGTCATTGATTTGCAGGAATTATTCCCACCTGCATGCCGTGCAAGGCGCGAAATTCACGCAGGGGTGATGGTTGCGTAAAACCGCACAAGACGCGACAGAATTCGATCGTTACACTCATTCTCGCTGAGGGTAGGACAGCGATGTAGGGGGCGGGTGACACATACTCATACAATCTGGCGTCAGTCGGATACACCAACGTGTGAGCGCAACCGTCGTGTTGTGATCAACTCCATTGAACCCGAGTCCGTACACCGATACGTTGCTCCCATAACCCGATTCGCCGAGGCGGCGATCGATACACAGCGCAATGGCGTCGCCCGCGACGTTCGTTCGTCGCTGTTCACGATCGTACGATTTGAGACGGGTCGCAAAAGAATAAATCCAGGACACACTGGACATCACTATGTAAAGGAGGGCACATGGTTGCTCAAAACCGGGTTACTGAAAAACGCCGAAAGGCGCTGGCCGCCGTCAGCGCAGTTGTGGGAGGAGTGATACTGCTGGGCTCCGGCGCCGTTTTTGCCGATGCCGATGTCTCAATTCAGCGAACCCTCGGATACGAAGAAGATTCCTGTCCAGGCGCTGCTGAACTGAATATCACGACCGGCTCGTCGGTCAGGGTCTGCTACAGCGTGACCAACACGAGTACGGCGGGGGAAGACCTCGCCAACGTCAAAATTACTGACAACAGCGGTACGTCTTCGACCTCTGATGATTTCCTGGTCAAATTCAATTCGCCGAACGCGAACTGGACGGGTCTTACCGACCTTGATGGTGACGGTCGAAGCGATGACCTCGTGGCCGGCGGCACAGCCACCGCATCGGTAGTGCTTGGCTACAACGCCCTCGGGACGTACCGAGGCCGCGCGCAGGTGACGGCCGACGCCATTGCAGGGTCGCCACTGTCCGTAAAAAGCAGAAGTATCTCGACGGTCAGCGTGATTGATAAAGGCCGCAAGATGAAGTTCAAGAAGACAGTGACGCGCCCGGGCGGCACCTGTCCTGGATTTGCGAGCCTTGCGGGTGTCCGCGTTGGCGAGCAGATTCGTTACTGCTACGAGGTTCGAAACAAAGGTGATTTCGATCTCAACAACGTGCTTGTTGTCGACACGATGGGAACGGCGGACAAGGCGGATGATCAGACGATCAGCCTGACGGGTCTCAAGAATCTCGACGGTAACGGTACTAACGATTTGATGCCGGGCGCGGTCGCGCACGGATCGCTGCTCACCGTCATGCCTTCAGTACAGGGCGAAGTAAAAGCCAAAGGTAAGGCGACGGCCGATGGGGTCATCAAGCTTAAAAAGACCACCAGCGTAAACGTTGACTCCGGTCTGCCATCGTCATGTCAGCTCGAGATGAAGGCAACCATCGAATCGGATGTCGATTGTAATCTGGGAAGCAAGCTGGAGGACGTAGATTCCAGAAAAGCGCGCTTCTGCTACCGTGTCAAAAACACCGGGACGTCCTCAATGACGTCGCTTCAAATCAAGGACACTGAGTTCAGCACGACGCCTCTTGGAGAAGTATCTTTTCTCAGCCCTGGTCAGACATCACAGTGGTTCTCCATGCTGGACACGGATATCACCAGCACCTACGACGATCATATCGGCAAGGCCACGGGCCAGCTGAACGGGGTCAAGGTATCGTGCGTTGGTGATGGTGCTACGGCTCTGCGTCGCGGAAGTCGTGTTGGTGCCAACAACCAGCGTGGTTTCCTCACGCGCACAGCCATGCTCTCGGATGGGAACTGCGCGACAGCCGATCAGTACGACGACATTACCGTTCCACGCGGCACTCCGGTCTGGTTCTGCTACAGAGTTAACCACTCCTACACCAACCAGGCGTGGCCCCAGGACGAAGTTGAGAAGGGCGGTGGCGAACTGCAGCTGATCGACACGGCTATTAATCCCAACGCGCCGATTCTCGAGTTCACTCAAAGCATCGCGGTTGGCGAGACGCAGATCTACAAATTTGGTCCGGTGACGGTCAACAAGACCCTGCACAACACGGCGTACCTGTTCTCGCCTTTGTTTCATGCACCCGTGTTCCAGACGTATTTTTACGTCTATGACAACTCGACCGTGCGTGTTGCTCGAGGCGATCTGCGTCTGACGAGTACCGCGTCATCCAATTTCATCAACACCAACAACACCGACACCGTGACGTTGACGATCAACGTCGATAACGACGGTCTGTCTGAAGCACCTTCGGCGAAGGTTCGTCAGGAAATACCAGCGTCGGTTTCGTTTGTCAGTGCCTCTACTACGATGGGATCGTGTCTTTACAAGGCCGCGAAAAGTCGTGTTGACTGCAAGCTCGGTGATCTCACGGGTAGTGACAGCGCAGTGGTTACGTTGACTCTGCGATCTAACAACAGTGCCGGAACCTACAAGGGAACCACCTGTGTGACGTCCAAGCTGCTGGAAGGTACGCTCGCGGACAACTGCGATCGGTCGACGGTTTACTTTCACACGGGAGCGACCCGCGAAGCGCAGTTCTGGGCCAATAACCAGACCGCAATGGCGAGCTGCATGGCGCAGGGTCCGGTTGATGTCGGATTCACAACGATCGGAAACGAAGCTTTCGACAACCAGATTGACTCTGTTCTGTTGCCTACTACCGGGACCGTCAGTGGCGACGCCGATACGACGACCTCTACGGGAACGCAGTTCGCTCTGGGTATCCTGAATGCCTCGAATACACAACTCTTAAGCGGTGCCACCAGGACGGCACAGGCTCAGATGTGTCTGAAGGGTGCTGCGGAGGTTCTTGCCGCGGTCTGTAACACGCGAGTGTTTGGCGCCACGGCTGGCGATCTGAACATCGCCAGCGAAACAGATACGCTGCGCAAGGCCTGTGTTGCGACCACCAATTCGACCAAGATCGCCAACCGCATTGCCAAGGCGAAGACGGTTCGAAACAAGGTCAAGTTCTATAACAAGACCGGTATCCGGATAGCCACAGGTGTCAATGTGTCGACAACAACCCCACTCGGGTTGTCGACAGATGATCCGACGGATCCGCAAGACTAGGGACTGACAGTTCCTCCGGGACAAGAGCCTCGGCGCTAACAGCGTCGGGGCTTTTACTTTTGAGGGCAGTGTGTCGCGAGAAATTCCATGAACTGCGCTGCGCGTAACGGGCGACTGATATGAAACCCCTGTCCGAGATCGCACTTTAACTCCCGCAGCATCGCGTAGCTTGCGTCGTTCTCGATGCCTTCAGCAGTCACGCTGAGATTGAAGTTCTTACTCAGCTCAATGATCGTTTTTACGATTGTGGCGTCGTCTTTCTCGTGATCAATATTGAGAACGAAGCTCTTGTCGATCTTGAGTTCGTGAACAGGCAAGCTTCGCAGGTAGGCGAGCGACGAATAGCCGGTACCGAAATCATCGATCGAAAGCTTGATGCCGTGATCGGAAAGCCTTTCCAGAATCGGCACGATCAGTGCCTGCTCTTCCATCATCGCGGTTTCAGTCAGTTCCAGGGTGAGGCAGCCCGGGTCGATGTTCCAGGTATCCAGAGCTCTCAGCGTCAACGCCGGCATGTCAGGGTCGGTCAGAGATTTCGCCGACAGATTGACCGCAACGGAAATCGGGTAGCCGTTACGATGCCACTCGGCGCACTGCGCGAGACTGGCGTTGATCGTCCAGATCGTCAACAGGTTGACGAGGTCACTGCGTTCAGCAACGGGAACAAATTCTTCTGGTGAACGAGGACCCAGTTCCGGGTCGTCCCATCTGACAAGCGCTTCAGCCGCGGCAACCTGGTTCGTTGCGAGGTCAACTTTGGCCTGGTAGTACATCTCCAGCCGGTTCTCTGTGATCGCGCGACGCAGTTTTCCTGTGTACCCGGGCGGCAGTTCCTCGAACTGTCCAGTGTCTTCAGTGAAAATCGAGTAGCCACTGTGTTTAAGCTTGGCGCCGCGCATCGCCATGGTCGCCTGCTTGATGGCTGTATCACTGTCCTTGGCGGATTCGGGAAACATTGAAATTCCGATGCTCAGTCTTGCGTCGACGACTTCATCGTCGAGAGACATTGGCTTTTGCAGGCCGCGCATGATTTTCTCTGCGGCCAGACCAGCGTGATTCGAGTTCTGCATATCGACAAGAATCGTTCCAAACTCGTCATCACCAATTCGCCAGACGTTGTCATCGGGTCGAAGGCACTCGCTGACGTATTCATACATCCTGTTCAACAAGGCGTCACCGACGCTGTGCCCGTAACGGAAGTTGATGTCACGAAAGCCGTTGATGTCCATGATCACCACCGCGACTGGCAGTGCATCTGCGTCGCGTGACGCCAGAGTGGCCACAACCGATTCGATAAACTGCTGGCGCTCGATCGCGGGTACCGCCGGCGACATGATTGCGGGCTGTTTGCTCACGATCGGTTCGTCGATGGCGAGTTCGGCAAGTTGTTTCACGGGCGGCGCAGCAATGGTCATAGCGATGCTCAGACAAAGAAGTCTCTGGGATCCATTCCAAATTCCTTGGGGTCAACGACGCGCAGAATTCGACTCGGTATCGACGGATCTCCAAGCTGCTGGGCCGCGAGATCTACGGTGGGTGACGTTGGTAATTTC
>CALHMG010000293.1 GCA_938034705.1 uncultured Gammaproteobacteria bacterium | reverse complement strand
GTGCTTGAGTCATCGCTCTGGACTCTGACACCGTCCTTGACGATAAAGTCCCATTTGGCACTTCCGGTGTTCTGGCGTGGTACTACGGTGTCAAAGTCGAATTTCATGTGTGCAACTCGGGCAAAATCTGTTTGTTTGTGGGCGGCTGGTTTCGGACCGTCAGTTTATAGTGTTATCCGTCTGCGATACCATGCCGATGAAAGAGGATCTGTCCATGAATTCTGAATTTTCACTCCAGGCGAGAGTTGATGGTGGCGGCACGCCGGTACTTGAATCATGGGGCGCTGACTGCGAGTACGGCGTGCTCAAAGATGTGTTGCTGGGACCGGCAACGCACTACGAATGGCTCAAGACCAGTTCCGTATCCAAGAAGAGCATTCGCCGCGGCTACAGTTTCGACAACGAAGTAGCCCGCAAGCAGCACGGGGAGATGGTCGCAGCGTACGAATCTGCGGGCGTAACCGTGCATTTGCATGACCCTGATCCGGCACTGCCGTATCAGATTTTTGCGCGGGACTCGTCTGTGATGACACCTTTTGGGGCGATCATCACCAACATGGCCAACTGGTGGCGGCGAGGCGAGAACTTTCGGGCGATTCAAACCTACGAACGACTGGGGATTCCCATCTACGACTACGTTACAGCCGGAACGTTCGAGGGCGGCGATTTCAATGTGATCGAACCCGGCACGGTGCTGATCGGATGGGAAGGCGACGAGGGGCGCAGCCAGGAAGGCGCCGCGAATCAGCTCAAAGGCTGGTTTGAGGCCGAGGGTTGGGAAACGAAGCTAATCGATATCGATCCGTTTTATGTTCACATCGATTTGATGGTCGTCATGCTTGCGCCAAAACTTGCCGCGGTCTGTCTCGAAAGCACCGACGACGATGTGATCAAGTGGCTTGAATCAAAGCAGATCGAAATGATCACGGTGCCCTTCAAGGACACTCTTGATCTCGGCTGCAACGTCGTCGCGCTCGGCAACGACCGCATCCTGCTTCCTGAGAAGAGTACCGTGCTGAAAGAAAAAGCCCGTGCCCATGGTCTGGAGGTCTTTGATCCGGATGTATCGATGATTACGCCGGGCGGTGGTGGCGTTCACTGCATGTGTCAGGCGCTGCGTCGAGAGCCTGGTTAGAAATTTCGCCAGACGTGTTCAGCGCGAGCGGCCCGTTGCGGCGGGATCGTCGCAGAATACCGGCTTACCGGTGCCTGATTGCGCGGGTCGCTTCAGGCCGCGCTGCGGCGTTTTAAACTGAGCCAGCTGCGGCCCGCATCAGTTACGACGACCATCAGCTCGGGGTCAGTCGCGAGTCTTCGGCGAGAGACGAAACCGGCGTCGACCGCGTCTTCCCAGATACTCAGGCGCGGGCACGAGGTGCGCCACGCTTCCATTACTTCGTTGTAGGTTCGGCTACGAGTGTCGATCCACTCAATCATATCCAGCACAAGGCTCTCGTTTTGCATGGCATCTGGCTCCTGATGAGTTGTACAGATTGATTATGGCTGAATCGGCGAGTTTTCTACAGCAGACCATCGGCTGCACTGATAAAGTCGTAGTGTGAATCTGACTCAGCAAAGTCTCGCCAGAATTGCTGGCCTGCTGTCCGGCGCCGTCTACGGCATCTACTGGCTGCCTTTACGCAACATCGAGTCTGCCGGTTTCGAAGGGCCCTGGGCGACCTTCGTCTTTAATCTGTTTCCGGCGATCATCGCCATACCCTTCGCGCTGAGTCACATCCGTGATTTCGCGCCGCGTCGTTTTCGTTTCCATCTTGGCGGCGTGCTGATCGGTTTTGCGATTGTGCTCTACGCGACGTCGTTTCTGTATACCGAGGTTGTACGCACACAGCTCCTGTTCTATGTCATGCCACTTTGGGGTTTTCTGCTGGCGCGCTTTGTTCTTGGTGACCCAATCACGCCGGTGCGCTGGCTGTCGATCGCAATTGGTATCGCCGGTCTGCTCGTCATTCTCGAAGCAGATTCGGGTTTTCCGTGGCCCCGCAATATCGGCGACTGGATGGCTCTCGTGGCGGGCGTGATCTGGGCGTGCGGGTCGCTGACGTTGATGACCGATAAAGACAGTCACGTTAACAGTTACTGTCTTGCGTTCTTCATCTGGGGCGCCGTGTTCTCTTTTGCAATCGGTTCAGCGCTCGTCTCTTTTGACACCATTGCGCCGCTGCAGTTCGACCGACTGCTGTCTCTGTGGTGGTATGCGCTGATAGCTCTATTCGTTGTCGCGCCGGCCGGATGGGCTACGGTTTATGCGGCGCAGATTCTTAATCCCGGTCTGCTGGGTCTGTTGTTTATGGCGGAAATTTCAGTTGCGACCATAACGGCGTCGGTCCTCGCAGGTGAACCGTTCGGGTTACGAGAGCTGTTGGGAGTGGTTCTGATTACGATGGCCGGGGTTCTGGAGCCCCTTACTGAACTTCGTCAACGACAAAGTGTTCCAAAAGAGGGATGACGTCAGCGGGGTTTTCCTGCTGCACCCAGTGACCTGCACCGTCAACAAAATGTGTCCCGCGCCAGTTTGTGCACGTCTCGGTCTGCATCTTTTCCAGATCCCCGGGCTTTTGCCACGTTCCCCAGTCACTGGTCCCTGCGATGAACATGGCGGGCGACTTGATCACCGCGCCGGCGAAGGTTCGTAACTGCGCCTGGGGTTCTTCCATGAATCTGCAGCGATACCAGTTGAGGCCTCCCTGCAAACCCGTTCGGGCAAACTCCTGGCTGTACTGCGCGAGTTCAGTTTCCGTAAGCCAGTCACACCCTGCAACAGCGTCATCATCTGGCATGTGTGGTGCGACGGTCTGCGCCATGTTTTCGTGATCATCCATGATGTAGTAGGTCGGCATGAGAGCGAGCTGATCCGCCGTGTATTCGTTCAGCCTGAACGGCTTGTTCTGTTCCCAGTCGGCGCTTTTGTGATGAAAATACGCTCGCAAAAATGCGTGGAGCCCTTGCGGGCAGTTGATCATGTCGGCGTTGGCATCGCGCGTGCTGTAGTAGCGTTGGTAATGTTTGCGCGGGCGAGCAAGTTTTGTCAGCTGTTCATCCACAAGATCGGTGCGCGAGGCATTCTTTTTCGAGCTCTGGTGGGAAAAACCGGGTGCGCCGGTGAAAGGCGCGCTCATGCAGACTACGGACTGAAAGATGTCGGGTCTTATCAATGCACAGAAGCCTGCCACCGAAGATCCAAAGTCATGTCCGATGACCGTGTGTACGCGCCGATAACCCAGCGCGTCCACGAGACCGACCACGTCACGGGTGAGATTGAACATTCCAAAACTCGTTACGTCGCCGTCATAGCCCGTGTCAGCGCCGGTCGTTTGGCCATAACCGCGCTGGTCCGGTGCGACTACATGAAATCCGGCTGACGAAAGCGGTCCGAGAATTTTTCGCCAGCTCAGGGCGAGTTCGGGGAATCCGTGCAGCAGCAGGATCAGCGGTGCCGAGCCGTCAGAGTCACCAGCTTCGAAAATGCGCATGGACAGGCCGTTGCCGTTGTCGACGCTGCGCGTCCGCACGTCACCATGAAATAGCTCGATCAATCCTGGTCTCCTTCGCTGAGTGAAAATTTGACTGTACATTGGCATGTGCCAATGGGCACAGCTGTACAGCAATACGAATTCATGCGATATGGTATCCGACGTTTACACAACAAAGGCAGAGCGCAATGCGAATACTTATTCTTCCAGGGGACGGAATCGGTCCGGAAATCACCGGAGCCGCCGAGGACATATTGACAGCGATGAACGACAGTCGTGGTCTTGGGCTTTCGTTTGAGCACGACGTGGTTGGATTCGCGAGCCTGGAAAAATATGGCACTTCGCTGCGCCCCGAGCTGCTCGAAAAAGCACAGGAATTTGACGGCATTGTGCTGGGGCCCCAGTCCAACATGGATTATCCGCCCAAAGAGGAGGGCGGGCTGAATATCTCGGCGGGCTTTCGAACGGGACTCGATATGTACGCGAACGTGAGACCCGCCCGCACGCGTGAATTCCTCGGGATGGGCAGGCCGGGTATGGACCTTGTCATCATGCGCGAAGCGACCGAAGGTTTTTATGCGGATCGCAATATGCATCTGGGAATCGGTGAAATGATGCCCAGTCCCGATATGGCACTGTCTATTCGAAAAATCACGGCGCATTGCTGCGAGCGAATAGCACGACGCGCGTTTGAGCTAGCCAGAACCCGCCGCAAAAAGGTCACGGCAGTTCACAAGATCAACTGCTTCACGATGACTGACGGTCTGTTCATGCGTGAAGTCAACAAGGTCGCCAAGGAGTATCCCGACGTTGAATATGACGACTACCTGGTCGACGCGATGGCGGCTTACCTCGTGCGTCACCCCGAAAAATTTGACGTCATTGTTTCGACCAACTTCTATTCTGACATCCTCTCGGATCTCGCAAGTGAGCTGTCCGGGTCAATCGGGCTCGCCGGATCGATCCAGGCGAGTGACACGATCTGCGCAGCCCAGGCGCAACACGGTTCGGCGCCTGATATTGGCGGGCAGAACATCGCCAACCCGACGTCAATGATTCTCTCGGTCGCGATGTTGCTCGAGTGGATGGGAAGTCATTACAGCAACCCTGGTCTTGCCACTGCGGGATCGGATCTGTCGAAAGCGGTCGATACCGTGCTTATGCAGCCCGACGGTAGAACGAGTGATCTTGGCGGCTCTCTGTCGACCAGTGATTTCGGTGCGCGTGTTAAGGACGCCGTGCTGGCAGGTTAATCCGCTGTCATCTGCCACACAGGCGGGTCAGCGGCCGACGTAGCTGCGCTGCGGGGGAGTCGCGTGCTCATGCTTTCCCGGGTCTGCCCCGGGGGCAGGCCCGCGACTCCTGTACTCACATCGGGTCAGCGAGTTGCAAAAGTCCGTAACCGCGTTGTGTCGGTGATTCGATGGGTCATGCCCGGGTTACGACGTTCGCCTGGCGTTGTGGCCTCGCATGAAAGTATGACTGTGTCAGCCCCTTGACCCAGCGGGCTCGGGTATAGAGCGCGCGATCGCCTGGGAGCTCTGCCCGGGTTTTCAATCTTCAGGGGAAAACCTCCCCGTTCGATGTTCCAGTCCCGTCCCCGTCTTTCGGGGCTACTAATCTTTGAGCTTGTGGATCACGTTGTGAATGCATGCGCTTCACGAGTTCGTCGGTTATACCCGTTTCCTGTGCCAGATTTCTGGAATCAGGGAAGGGTTGGGGAGAGACCGTGTACAGGTTAGTAAGAAGATTTTTACTGGTGCTGGTTATGCTGATAACCATGCCGGGATACGCAGCGGCTCAGACCGTGGTTGTGAGTTTTGGTGACAGCATCACCAAGGGTTGGCCATACCAGCCTCATGAGTTGAACGGTTCCCGCGGTGGTCCTTTTCCGCTGGAGCTCGAACGACTCCTGCGGCTCCAGAATCCGGGTTCGGATATCGTCGTCCGCAATTACGGGATCGGTGGCGAGAATACTTTTGAGTCGGTATCCCGCCTCAACGGTGTGCTCGCAAATACGCGCCCGAACTGGGTCACAATCATGATTGGCACCAACGATCTCTGGACGGGAATTTCACCCAACTCGACCGCAGCGAACATCGGGTTCATGGTTGATCGAGTTCGCGCCTGGGGAGCCCGAGCGGCTGTTTCGAATTTGCTGCCCAGCACCTATCCGGGCCACCCGGGTCACCTGATTCCGACGCACTATAATCCTGCGATCGAGCAGGTCATCGCCGCTCGCGGCGTCGCTTTTAACGACGTCTACAGCATCTTCAGCCCTCACTGGGCCACCACAACCAGAGACGGAATTCACCCCAACTACGCCGGCTACCTGCTGCTTGGGCAGACTTTCTGTTCTGTTATCAGTATCTGCAGTACCAATCGACTGAGGACCCTTGGGTCGAGTGGCCAGACCGAAGGCTTAGCGCCCGCGCCCTGGCTCGACATACTGCTCGGGGATTGATTCCGGAATCGATGTTTTAGGGCTTTTCCCCGGTCAAAGTCCGGGCGCAAAGGCCCGGACAGCCTCTGAGTCGCCACGGTACTCGACGACTGGCGCGGTGAAATCGTCAGGCGGTGACTATATTTAATGTCAATGAACGCCCCGCATACCGATGACCAGCCGCCCGCTGACGATTTCTCGCCCAGCAACACGATGCGATCCCCGCTGGCGTGGAGAATTGCGGGAGTGGTGTTTGCCTGCATCCTTGTGATTGAGGCAATCATTTTGCTGTGGTCGTATCACGCCGAAGAGAGGCGCCTGTACGCAGATCTCGAGCAAGGTGGTGCTGCGATTGCGCATTCAATTGGTATCGCCAACAGTGAGCAGCTTCGCACCACGTTCAAACGCCTGCGAACGCTCAGAGAAACCCAGGATCTCACCGGTATCACAACCTTCGACAGCAACTTGCAGATTGTTGCCAGCGTAGGTGAGTCCTTCAGCATCGATGTGCTTGAGCCTGATGCTGGCCCGGTTGTATACGCTCTTGAAAAAGACATCAATAGATACAACATCGGCTGGCATTCAACCGACCGAGACATGGGCGAACGGTTTGTGGTCCTGCGATACAGCACGACCGGCATCAAAGAGAGTTTGTCCAACTACGTTTCCAGAATTCTCGGGCTGGTCCTGTTGATCTGCGTGTTTGTGACGCTGTGTACGGTAATAGCGTTGCGCGGCCTGTTGCTTAAACCACTCATGGCAATGCGCAATCATGTGGCAGGCAGAGCAATGAATACGTCGGGGCAGCACACGTTGCCACCGGCGATGCTCAGGCGCCGCGACGAGATAGGCGACATCTTTCGTGAAATCGCAACCATGGAAAACGAGCTTGCCGTGAGTCACGAAAATACACGCTCGCTTGCAAGGTTTCCCGAAGAGAACCCGCATCCCGTGTTACGGGTCTTGGCCGACGGATCGGTGACGTTCGCCAATGATCCCGCAAAAAACCTGATGCTGGATCTGGCAGAGATAGAAGACAGTGGTGTCCACACACGCTGGGACGAGCTGATTCGTACCGCGTTCGATACATCTTCAAGCATTAACGAAGATCTTTTCATTGGTAACAAGATTTTTTCTGTCCTGGTCAGTCCCGTTCCAGGGCAGGACTATGCCAATCTCTATGCGAGCGATATCACCCAGCGACGTCAGGCCGAGCTTGATTTGCGCGAGCTGACTCGCAGTCTCGAGCAGAACGTTCGTGATCGAACCGCTGAACTCGAAGAAGCGAAAAATTCAGCAGAGGCGGCGAACCGCGCGAAGTCAGAGTTTCTTGCCGTCATGAGTCATGAGATCCGAACACCTATGAATGGTGTAATCGGCATGAGTGGCTTACTCCTTGATACGTCGCTTGATTCGGAGCAGCGACGATACGCTGAGACGGTGCGAACCTCGGGCGAAGTGCTGCTGTCCGTGATCAACGATATTCTGGATTTTTCAAAGATTGAAGCCAATAAGCTGGAGCTTGAGCACACCGAGTTCGATGTTGTGGACCTTGTCGAAAGCGTTGTTGAGATCCAGTCGTCTCGCGCGTTTGAGCAGGGGCTGGAGATTGGCTGCATAGTCGATCCGGCGGCGCAGGGACACTACCTTGGAGATGCTGGAAGGATACGCCAGGTCTTGATTAACTTTGTTGGCAATGCGGTCAAGTTCACCCAAGCCGGCACGGTCAGAGTGGACGTTAAGCTGCTGCCACAAACGAGTACCGGTACCCGATTGCGATTTGAGGTCAGCGATACCGGAATAGGTATTCAGTCTGATGTGCTTCCGAAACTGTTTTCGAAGTTTACACAGGCAGATAATTCAACGACCCGAAAATTCGGCGGAACCGGCCTCGGCCTCGCGATCTGCAAACAGCTTGTAGAGCTGCACGATGGCGAGATTGGAGTCGAGAGTGAAGTCGGAAAGGGCAGTACGTTCTGGTTTGAACTGGAGCTTCCGGAAGTTTCGAATTATACCGTTGTAGATCAGCGCTGCATCGACAATCTGCATGTCGCCGTAGTAGACGACGTTGATCTGAATCTTGAAATTTTTCGTCGGCAGTTAGAACGACGAGGAGCGCGCGTGAAGACCTTTAGCAGTGCCTCGGCTGCGGTCGATGGTCTGGCCGCGTCTCTCGCTGCAGATGATCCGTTTGACCTTATGTTGCTCGACCAGCAGATGCCGACAACGTCCGGGCTGGAGCTGGCCCAGCAAATGTTTCAGGACCCCGCATACAGTCATACCAAAGTGATGCTGGTGTCGTCCGGACTGACCGCAGAGGAACGCGCGTTTGCCAAAACGCTGCCCTTTGCAAGAGTGCTTCAAAAACCAGTGCGTCAGGTGGTTCTGCTCGATACCGTAACTGAAATATTTGCCGACAGCGATGCGACTGAGGAAATTACGACCTCGGTCAATGAGACTGAACGGGAGGCGCCATCGAGCTCCAGGGACTTGCCTGAACGACTGCGCGTGTTGCTGGTCGATGACAACTCGGTCAATCAGCTCGTTGGCAGGAAGATTCTTGAAAAAATTGGTCACCACGTCGACATCGCGGCAAACGGCCTTGAAGCGGTGCAGGCCATCAGAACACTGCCTTACGATCTCGTACTTATGGATGTTCAGATGCCAGAGATGGATGGACTGAGCGCGACTCGGGCGGTCAGAGAACTGGATTCCAGCGTTAGCGGTGTCCCGATTGTGGCAATGACGGCTAACGTCATGGATGGTGATCGCGAGCGTTGCATAGCGGCCGGTATGGATGACTATCTGTCAAAACCTGTTAAACGTGAAGGCCTGCTGGAGATGATTGAACGTCAGTTGCCTAAGATTGCGCTTTACAACAGTTCAACTGCAACCGCCGACGTTTGACTGCGAGAGACACCAGCATGCTGAAAAATTTATTGGGACAGATTCTTGGATCGATTGCCAATCAAAGTCCTTCGACCACGGGTGGTCGGGTTTTTGTGGTCAGAAGTCAGAGCGGTCGGCTCGATGCGCTGGAACTGTTCGGTGCGCCGGCAAGCTGGGATCGGGGCGCAATCGTTGACTGGTCGCGCGACTGTGACGAACTCTATGGCTTCTCGGGCGATCCCGATGGCGACGGCATCGAAGACTGGAAGGGGACCGGCTGGGCGTGTGGGTTTGTGGCCGCTGACGAAGCCGACGCTGTTGAACGTGCGCGAACGGGCAACTTCCAGCTTCTTCCGGCGTGGTTTCCTCACGCGACCTGACTGCTGATACGAGCGTCAGGGCTGCGGTCAGCTGGCGCTCTGAGTGTGCATCGTGGGTACGAAAATATCGTGCAGCCACGGCAGGTCGATAAAGAACATGGCCGCAATCACCAGAAAGCACAGCGCTGTAAACAGCATGAACGCGCGTTCCTTGTAGAGCTTCTCCGGGTACTGCGCCGGGCTGTCGTTCTTGAACCCGAGTTTTATGTACAGGCCGATAAATCCCGCAATAAGCGGAATTGAAAGCAGCAGTTCCAGCCGGTATCTCATAATGAAGATCCCGAAAAACAGCCCGAACACGACAGCGTAGTAGACCGTGCAAAGCAGTAGTCGTTCTTCGTTGTAATAACGGAAACTTGATCGATATTCTGCAGCGAGTTCGGGGTCGGCGATGCGTCGGTATTCAGCGAGGCGTTTAACCGTCATCAGAAAGGCCCCGATGAACCAGTACGCAACCACCAGAGACGCAGGCGGCAGTACGGTCATGCCGACCGCGAACCAACCGGCAAGCAGGCGCAGCGGATTGTTCACAGACTCACTGAGTACGTCGGCGTAGGGCTTGTCCTTCAGGCGGACGGGCGGAATGTTGTAGGCGCACCCCATGATCCAAAGCGCCGCCATGGTTACAAAGAACCACAGTCCAAGAAAGGCGCTTAACGCAAGTCCGATAACGGCCAGCGCGATCCACTGAAAGACTCCCAGCCGAATGTTGACCTGGCCTGACGGCACCGGTCGATTGCGCTTTACCGGATGCAGCTTGTCTCGATCGGCATCGAGAATTTCGTTAATGACGTAGTTGCTCGAAGCAATCAGTCCAACGCATAGCAGCGCGAAGACGAGCTTGCCGAGGGAAGCGAGATTGAGCAGCTGGGGGGTTTCGTACAGCGCCAGGAGTACGCCTGGCAGAACAAAAACGTTTTTGAACCAGTGATCGATTCGTGCGATTCGGATGTAGGGGAGCGCACGCTGATACAGCGAAGCCGAACCCGCGCTCGTACCCGGCTTGGTGACGCCGGTTGTCGGAGTTTGCTCCGAATCGGTTACGTTTTCGACTGTAGACACACGATCCGACCACTGCTCAGCCATCGATAACCGCTCCTGAATAAATTG
Source organism: uncultured Gammaproteobacteria bacterium (assembly GCA_938034705.1). Taxonomy (GTDB): domain Bacteria; phylum Pseudomonadota; class Gammaproteobacteria; order Arenicellales; family CALHMG01; genus CALHMG01. Next base: position 38,040 of record CALHMG010000293.1, on the reverse strand, counting down.
GACTCCTGATGCGATCCGATCCTATGGCAACGCGCGAATACATGCTACCCCTGCGAGCGCCAACAGGGAGTTTTTCCGTTAGTTCACTCCGGAGTCGGCCGAGTTGTGCTGTTGAGGTATCGCAGCAGCAGCCTGACAGGGATTTTCGACGCTATTCGCTTGACAACGATGACGATATTTGGAACCTGAATCGCAAGCAGCAACGACACCACAAACAGCAAGAACCAGGCGGCACGAATGACTTCATAGGTGGAATCATCCGCCTGTTTGACGACGATGGCCCTCGACAGATTGAGCCGCAATATGGGGCGCTTCGCACGATGCCGTTCTGTCTTCAGGGTTGTCAATTTTGAGAACCCGGTTGCCTGATCAGGTGTGGCGTCCGTCATCAGCGGTTTGATAAAGCGTGTGTTCGCGATTTCAGCTCCGGTCCATGTTGCGACAGGAACAGGAATTCTCGCAAAGTCTGTGCCGACGGTGAGGGACTCCAGAGTCCAGGAATAGGGGTGGTTACCGAACCGAAGCTCGAGGCGCTGTATGTCTTCCTTGATTGGAGCGATCAAAATGAACTTGGCGTGATCGCGTTTTTTCCGGCCACTTACCGAAGGGTGGACACGGCTTGCGTCCCTGATTTTTTCGCGATCGTTGTCCACAATGGCAACGGTTTTCAGTTCGAACTGCGACGTGGCGGGCACGTCGCTGACGGTGACCACGATCGATGTCAGCGGGGGTCTGAGAGTGGCAACAAAAACCAGTGCCGCGATGATGGAAAGGCCTGCCCAGATCCATCTGATCTTGCGGACTCCCGGTCGCTTGTGCAGCGTGCGCCGGAGCGCCCAGAAAACAACGGTGTGAATCGCAAACCAGAGCACGACTGCCGTTGACCAGAGGTTGTGTTCTACCACTGCGTAGATCGACAGTGCCGAGACCAAAGCCGTCAGTGTGCACAGCATTTTCATCGTGAATCGATCCATGGCGCTAGCGCGATCCTTCAGATCGAAATGTGAGTTGGCGTACCGTTAAAGCCATGCCCTCGACCGGCAGAATTTCAACCAGGTCGCCGGCAAGGTTCCCCATTTCGCTTTCGGGGAGTTCAATCGTCACGCTTTGCCAGTCGCCGCTGCCGTCCTGTCGATACACTTCGTTATCGTTGAGTTTTACAACGACAGCCGCTGCCTGGGTCTTGAAGTCGAATGTCAGAAACGGGTTCGCCTCAAGCACGTCGCTTCGGACCCGGCGTCTTGTTACGCCCCGAGGGATCGGTTCACGGTCTTTCGGTTTGTACAGGGTGTAATTTTGATCAGTGGCAACCATTTCCCAGTAGGGCGCCAGCGCTTCTCGCGGGAACTCAATGCGTGACCCGACGCTCAAAATATCCAGCGCCGTGTTGTCAGTGATCAGCCACGGCGACGGCCAGATCGTTTCTATCTCGAGAGTGATATTCGCGATATTCCAGTTACGCATATGGTAGGCCCGCCATCGATAGTCCGGGGGCTCAAATCCAGAGTGGCCGTTAACCAGCCGAACAAAAGATCCAATCGTATTGATGGTTGCCGATGCGTCATCTTCACGCATTCCGATCGGTAGCTGAATCAGTGTTTGCTCTTCAGGAAGCGTCTGTAACCTTTGCAGCACTTCTGACTTCCCGCGCCAGCTTTCGTCAGCGAATTGATAGCGGATCTGTCTGCCGTCGAACACCAGCACTGCACAGAGCACCGGCAACAGGAGCCAGACCGCTGCGTTATTTCGAGTCAGGCGGTTGAGCGTAAACATGCTGGCAACAGTCGCGAAGAACAAAACGATTATCGAAAATCGACTGAGGCCTCGCAGCAAATCAAATATCGGTACGTTGTGCAGTAACGCTTCGATCGGGTTATCGCCAAGGGTTCTTAAGCTGTGGCCGTTACCTACAGAGATCGCTGGCCCGAGGCTGATGAAAAAACACAACGTGGCGGCGACACCTATTGCCGCCAAAAAGGCTGATGATTCTGATTCGCCGGCGGGCCGCGTCAGTAACCGCGAGCACGCAAGAATAAAAATTGCGAGTGCGATGGCGGGAAGCAGTGTCACCAGGAGGGGATGTCCGGGGTCCTTGAAACGAGAGTCGGCAGGGTTGAACAAAGGTGACAGCAGGATAAGCGCGAACATGGTTATCCAGAGCATGCCGAGCACGAATCCGGATACCGCGCTGAGCGAGCGCAAGTCGCCTTTTACGATGCTCGGCCCGAGATGCGTCAAAAAAAGTATGGACAGTACCGCACCCGGAAAAACGATCGCTTCAGACCAGCGAACCGGAAACCGACCCAGGTTTATTCCCAGCAAACCGTAGTCAACTTCACCCGAGTGCGGCACGAGGTAGTGGGCTGCCTGGGCGAAGTGGATAGCGAGATCGTCGCTCGTGCGCGCAAATTCCCCCTCGACGCGCAGGATCCAGTACGGGTAGAGGAAAACGGCGACCACCGCAAATGCGAGCAGCGACGCAACACCCGCATGAATCCACAGTCTTCGGTTGTTTCGCTGCGCCGGATTTCTGGCGATATGCATCAGAAAGATGGTCAGCATGGGCAACGCTGCCATGATCGTGTAGTAGATGCACGACGTTGCCGAGATCCAGAACCCGCCCACAAGCAACAGATTGCTGTTCCAGGTCAGGCGACGAAGCCAGCGAATCTGCAGCATCAACAACAGGGGAATCGAGAACACCAGCGTCATGTTGAACTCGATGTAGTACCCGAGCCTGTAGGGGATCAGACAAAACAGCACACCGCCAAACAGGGACACGCCGCGACTCAGGCCCAGTTCTCGAAGCAGGCCGGCCATCGTCAGGCCGGAGATGATCCAGAACACCAGCATCGTGCCGTTGAAACTCAGGTACGGATTCGAAGTGGTGCTGTAGAACAGCGCATAGACGTAGGACTGCGGCCATAACGCTTCGCTGAATCCCAGCGCGTAAGCGTGGGGGTAGAAGAAGTTGGCATTAAAGTCTGGCAGCAGAAAGCGGCCGTCGAGGATGTTGTGGGCATTCCACGCCATCCACTGTCCCATCAGCTTGGTGTCCCAGTGAACACCAAGACCTGATGAGAAAAACTCCGACCATCCCGGAATGCTCACGAGAATCAATACGCCCAACAACACCGACGCGAGCGCAGTCTCGACCAGGAAAACCATGGTGTTTGAGAGCTTTGAGGTTGGCAAGGATTGCAAAGGGATCGGGGACAGCGTGTGGAGGTTGCGGGGCCAGTTGAGCGCGGCCCGATTCTACTTGGATTTCGTCGGTGTGACGATCATTGCCGTGTTGCTGCGATCGCGACCAATCGTTGTGCTGACTTTCTGGCGATCAATCTGTTCGATAGCCGTGCCGTGTGCCGCGCCTTTGACGCCGACAATCAGGTGGGATCGATTGCCGCGAACCTGGAGGCTTGCGCCAATCGCTTTAAAAGCGTTGAAAACATTCGTGTCCACGGCCTTGCTGCCGCGTCGCCTTAACGCGACCGCTACGACGGTCCCTTCCGTCGTCGATTCGATAAATTTGATCAGGCCCTGTTTGGTCGCCGGCCGTCTGTCGATGTCAAACGCGTTGCGCCTGATTAGCTCACCAGTCAGTGGATTGATCGCAACGAGGTTGTAGCCTGGTTGTCGCGGTGACACGTTGACGCCGTTAATGGTTATGGTTGCAACGTCGCCCGCACCTGCGTGTCCGCTTTCAACCTTCAGGTCTGCATTGAGGAGTTGTCCGGTACCGCCGATGAAATATCGGGCGTCGTCGGCAGCCGGCCGAACTTCATATCGTTGTTGAAGAGCAATCGCAACCGGTCTGGTTTTCGGAAGCTCCGCCGGCAGCACGATATCCAGCTCGGTGTGTGCGGCCGTCAGATCTTTGCGCCCAACAAGTTTCTGATCGATATGCAGATCCAGGAATTGAGAAATGGACGGGTCATAGTCGGGCAGGTCGACCGCCAGTTTCATGGTACTGCCGGGAACTACGTCGCGTGCTGCGATATACCGGCGCCAGCGCGTGCCCGGAATGCCGGTTGATTCGATCTCGAACAACAGACTGGTATCGAACTGATCTACAAATCGCAGTCCAGCTGGTGTGTTCCGGGAAAAATTCTGCCACGCGTTCTTGAGTTCAGGGTTTTTGATCCACTCAAGATTAACTTTCAGATAACGCAGCCGGTCGATTTCCTTAAGCAACGTGATGTCTCGTTCCGACGGCAGTCGACGTACGAGGGGAGCCAGGCCTGTTATGAGCGGGGAGGGGAAACCGCTCACGCCGTTGACGACAGGGCGCTCGTGATAGAGCGACCAGAAGCTGTAGAGCGAATCGATATTTTCGTCAAATGTGGGCAGCTCAAGCAGCGCATCGTTGTCTGGCTGAGTTTTCAGCCAGGCATAGGCTGCCGGTGGCTTGTCCCAGTTGATTTCAAGAAACTGCAGCGGCGAGTGGGCGAACTCGATAAATACGGCGATTGGCGCCAGCCACGCAAGATGCCTGACGCGTCCGGTTTGGCGCCGGGTCCACGCCGCAAGCGCGAACGCAGCGAGCAGTCCGACAAGAAACAGGAACACAAAGGCCAGCCGGAACGCGATGCGCAGGCCCTGGAATCCGGGCACGTAATCGTAGAGCCATGTGTACGGACTATCATCGACGAGCTCACCGCCTACGTGAATTTCAGGGCCCAGCGTAAGTCCGATGCTTATGAACGTGAGCACGCTCAACATCAGCAGCAGCGGACCCTTGGAAAGACGACGGCTATCGGAGCTCGGGTCCCGCCAGTAGCTGTAACCCTCGATCAGCATCAGAATTATCGAAACGACGAGAATGGCGACGATGATGTCGTCGGTATCGAGCAGAAACTCGTTGTCAGGTCTGTCGAGAACGAGTGCCGCAACAAGAAGCCCGAGCAAAATGATGCCCAACACGGCGACGAGTCGTCTGAACAACATCAAAGAAGACGCGTGTGTCAGCCAGTGCCTCGCTCCGGCGCAGATGGCGGCGATGGCCAGCACATAGGTCACGACGCCGGCCATGATGCCGGGTTCTCGGCCAGAGTCGATCCATTGATGAAAGTAATGCCAGCGACCGGCGTCAAAATAGGAAAGTACGTCGGCGCGAAACTTGTTGATCTCTGCAAGCGATCGAACAAAACCCAGCTCATCGCGTGTCTGAAAGTACGGCGCCGCGACAGGCCATGTGACCAGACCGACAGCCACTGCCGTTATCCCGGACAGGATCGCAAATTTAAAAAGCCACTTTCCCGGTCTCATCAGCACAAAACAAATCGTCATCACAACGAGCATCAGTGCCAGAGGAATTGCCCCGTACCAGATGCTCATGGCCTGAAGCCAAACCAGAAGGCCTGTGAGAATCAAATGACGGATGCGTTGCTCAACCAGATACTGGTACCAGAACATCATGGCCAACGGCACCGCGAAGGAAAGATGAATATTGAGGTACTGGTAGTAGCCGGTCTTGAACGGCGAAAGCGCGAACACTATGCCGGCCGCTACCGCGCCGGCATTGCTGCCGGTGAGGCGACGGGTTGCGTACCAGGCGGCCCATCCCGAGAGAGACTGAAAGAATATCTGCGTGATGTTGTATGAAAGGATCGGGTTATCCGTCAGGGCCAGTACAGGCGCCCCGATCAACGCACCGGGAAAAACAAGCGGTTCTGACCACGCGAGTGTGTTGCCGTAAGGCCAGAAGACGTTAGTGTGAAACAGCGCAGCCGGATCGGTAAAAATCGTTTTGGAAACCCAACCGAGCATCCAGGCGAAAAGAAACGGGTCGTTATATCCGCGGATGTGTCCGCCAAGATTGGCCGCGAGCGGCCAGGTCGACACCACTGTCAGAAGAACAAACGCCATCGCAGCCGCGACGGCGTTTGTCACACCGGGGCGCGAAATCAGCGGCCGGTGTGAATTTATCTGCTGCCCGTTTACGGTCAGGCCTTGACGAAGTTCGCGGTGACAGACCCCATGGGTCCAAAGTCGGCACGCGCAACGTCACCCGGTTTGACGGGCGTCATTCCTGTGCAGGTCCCCGTGGTTATGATGTCGCCAGCTTTGAGTCCACGGTCCGCCAGCGTGTAGTGATTGGCGAGCCACGCGGTCATGCCGGCTGGGTGACCTTTAATGGACATGCCGCTGTGCCCGGACGCGATTTCCTCGTCGTTGATAAACAGCGATGCGGGATGTGCAGCGAGATCCAGATCTTTCCACGCGGAGTATTTGTCGCCCATGACGAAGTCATGGTTGCCGCCGGAGTCTGCGATCAGTCTCACGCCGTTTCCGGGTAGCTCCATATCAAATCGCGTCGCGACCAGCTCAAAGGCAGGGGCAACCCACGCGGTGACAGCCTCAATGTCGGCCTGGCTGATTTCGCTTCCCGAGGCTTTGATGTCTTCGCCGATGCCAATGACAAATTCGGTTTCCAGAAGGACAACATAGTTGTCCGGCACGACAACGTCGGCGCCGCTCGATTTGTTGAATGCAGAAAACAGGGGGCCATAAAACGGCTCCGTAAGCTGCAGGGTTTCCAGCGCGACATCGGCTGTTGCACCAATTTTGAATCCGACCAGATCGGATCCGCAGACACCGTTGATGGCGCCCTGCACAACGTACGCGTCCTCTACGGTAGCCGGGCCGTCGCCGGTGGCAATGCGATTCGCGCTGCGGCGGGCTTCCCACAGACTTGAGGCGAGTTCCTGTGACATGGTTTGGATTCCTTTGAAAATTCTCGGGTGCAGGACAGGCCCAGAGTATACGCCCGTCGGCAGCTTTCTGGCATGTGCGCTTATCAACGAACGCAGGCTCTGATTAACTCGACGTATGAGTACATTCAACCCGGAAAATAGCGTCATCGTCGTCACGGGCGGCGGCAGCGGGGTCGGCGCATCATTGTGTCGCGGTTACGCGCGAGCGGGCGCCAGAAGCGTCATCGTCGCGGATCTTGACGGCGATGCTGCGAGGGCAATTGCCGATGAAATTGCCAGCAACGGCAGGACAAAGGGTGAGGCGTTTGCTCTCGATGTCGCTGACGCCGGGGCGGTCGGCGAGATGGTGCGCGCCGTAGAATCGCGACATGGCGAGATCGACCTGTACTGTTCCAATGCCGGCATCATGATTACCGACGAGCCACAGTGGACGGCTTTCGACGGCACCGACGAGCAATGGCAGCGGGGAATTGAAGTAAACGTGATGTCACATGTCTATGCGTGTCGCGCCGTTATCCCGTCAATGGTCAAAAGAGGGGAAGGGGCGCTTATGATCACCGCGTCGGCGGCAGGGTTGCTGACCCAGGTCGGAAGCGCGATTTATTCGACGACCAAACATGCCGCCGTTGGGCTTGCGGAAAGCATCGCGATCACGCATGGCGACGACGGTGTCTACTGTTCGGTCCTTTGTCCCCAGGCCATCGATACCGAGATGATCCGCGGATTTGAGAAGGGAACCGCGACGCTCGACGGCGTGATGTCCGGGGAAGAGCTGGCGGAGCGCACGATCAGGGCGTTGGGCGCTGGCGAATTCATGATCAGACCTCATGAGCAGGTACAAGGCTATTTTGAGTTCAAGGCCCAAAGCTATGACCGATGGGTTGGCGGCATGCGCAAGTTGCGGCGCAAGCAGCTTGCCGACACCGGTAAACCGATCTAGGCCCCAGGCGCCGCTTGGTGACATCTTGCTGACCGGTTTCAGACAACGTTAGAACAGGAACAGACAATGACAACAGTCGACTACCGAAACCTGCTGGATTTCAGCGGCAAGGTCGCGCTTGTCAGTGGCGCGTCCAGAGGCATCGGTGAAGCGATCGCGCACGGCCTCGCGGCGAACGGTGCCCATGTGATCGTTTCAAGCCGCCGGCTGGAGTCCTGCGAAAAAGTTGCCGCGGACATCAAGGCGCAAGGCGGCGAAGCAAGCGCTCGGGCGTGCCATCAGGGCAATATGCAGGATATCGAAACGTTGTTCGATGAGATTGAACGAGAATACGGGAAGCTCGATGTGCTGGTTAACTGTGGTGGTACCAGCCCTTACTATGGGCCGATCGATGAAACGCCTGAATCTGCTTTCGACAAGACTTTTGAGGTTAATCTCAAAGGACCATTTTTCATGTCGTCACGCGCGATTGCGTTGATGCGCAGTTCGGGTGGTGGAGCGATAGTTAACGTGGCGTCTATTAACGGCATGACGCCGGGCGCCTTGCGCGGTGTTTATTCCATGACCAAGGCCGCGATGATCAGTATGACCAAAGCATTTGCCAAGGAATGTGGCGTCGATGGTGTACGCGTCAACGCCATAGCGCCCGGTCTTGTGCAGACAAGGCTCGCGGCCGCGCTCACCGAAGATGAAGAAATGCTCAAGGGGTATCTTGATCGGTTCGCGATCAAGCGTGTGGGTCAGCCGGCTGATATGGTGGCGGGCACGCTTTTTCTTGCGTCAGATGCGGCAGGTTTTACCACGGGCATTACATTGACCATGGACGCCGGTGTGACGATCTGAGTTGACGGCATCCAGACAACGCACACTCTCTGAAGATCTTATGAACGATTTAAATCCCAGTGCCGAGATGCGATCGGGTGAAGAACTCGATCTTGCAGCCGTTGATGCTGAGCTGAAACATCGTATCGATGGTTTAAGCGGGACGCCGAAGCTTCGGCAGTTTACCGGCGGCAGTTCGAACCTGACCTACCTCATCACGTATCCCGGGCGATCGCTTGTGCTGCGTCGTCCGCCGTTCGGTACTCGACCCAAATCCGGACACAGCATGATTCGTGAATACACGGTCATGTCCGCAATCGCCAAAGAGTATCCGGCCGTTCCGCATCTTCATTTTCATCAGCCAGAAGAGGGGAGTGCGCTCGGGGCTGAGTTCTATGTCATGGATGAGGTGCCTGGCGTAAAAGTGGGTCGCGATCTTCCGTCCCGGTGGGGCCTCGGTGAGGACGGCAATCGTAAGCTGAGTTTTGCGTTTTTCGACAAGCTGATAGAGCTGCACGCCATTGACTTTAAAGCAGTGGGGCTTGCTGATTTTGGCCGCCCGGCTGGTTACGTTGAACGTCAGGTGCTTGGCTGGAACAAACGCTATGAGCCGGTTATTACCGACGACGTTGAACCTTGCGAAGACATTCGCAAGTGGCTTGAAGAGAATCGACCGACGACGGAATCCGGTGCAAGTATTCTTCATGGTGACTTTCGGCTCGACAACACCATTATCGACGCTGACGATCCGCTGAATATTATTGCCGTTCTTGACTGGGAAATAAGCGCGCTTGGGGATCCGCTCATGGATCTTGGCAATACGCTCGCTTATTGGCTTGAGCCGACAGATCCAGAGGACGTCGTCCGTTATCGCATGCAGCCGTCAACGGCGCCCGGAATGCCGGTTCGGTCCGAGATTCTCGACTACTACGAGGCGAAATCCGGTCGAAGCACGGCTGATTTTGACTTTTACCTGGTGGCGGGTGTCTGGCGTCTGGCCGTTATTCTTCAGCAAATCTACTATCGCTATTACACCGGACAATCAACCAACGACAAATTTGTCAATTTTGGCAAACGCGTCAACGCGCTCGCGACGTGGTCACGTGCGCTGATAGAGCGAGCCTGAATGATCGATTTCGAAGAGCTGGACTACCGGCCGACACCCATGGGTGAGCTGTCGTTACGACGTCGTGGTGAGCCCCGCCTGGAGGGGCGCGAGGTTTACGAAGTAAAACTTGGCGATGACTTTCTGATGTCGAGTCTTTTCAGCGAAGGCGAGATTGCGCTTACCAAAATAGGGCTTGAATCGATCGCCGGGCGCGAGTCGATCGACGTTGTGGTTGGCGGTCTCGGACTGGGCTACACCGCCGTTGAGGCGCTCGAAAATTCCCAGGTGGCTTCGCTGCTCATCGTTGAAACCATGGACGCCGTGATTGACTGGCATCAACAGGGGCTGGTGCCGCTTGGAAAGATCCTGACCGCCGACTCTCGTACCCGCTATGTTCAAGGCGATTTCTTTTCTATGGCGAGCGCCGGGGGCAGCGGGTTTGATCCCGAGAATCCGCAGCGCAGGTTCGATGCGATTCTGCTGGATATAGATCATTCGCCAACGCACATTCTCAGTGACTCCCATGCGGAGTTTTATACGGCGGCAGGCCTCGCGCACCTGAAGACGCGTCTGAATGAAGGCGGCGCGTTTTCGCTGTGGTCAAACGACCCGCCGGACGGCAGCTTTGAGAAAACGCTGGACTCGGTGTTCGGGGCCAGCGAGTCCCATGTGGTCGAGTTTGACAATCCTTTTACCGGAGGAACTTCGACCAACACGGTGTATGTAGCGAACCGTCAGGCCTAGGCGCGCTGGCCGAACCCTGTGTTCGCTATAGCCAGCTGTCCATCTCGCGATTGACCTCGTCTGCACGCGTGACCTGGTCCATCAGATCTTTGGACGCAGCAGTTTTGATGTCCGCAGGGTCGACGCCGTCGCGAAGTGCTTTGAGCGTGTCGTAGGTGGCCTGCACTGCAGCGGCGAATGGCTTGTGCCCCTGCAGGCAGATGCGTACGCCGTGATCGGCAAGCAGGCTCTTGTCCATGAGTTCTTTCGTGGTTCCACCGAGCATCACGGGGATGTTCACCGCCGCGTGCAGCGCCTTGAGCTGGTCCAGCTCCTTGAGGCCGACCATCATAAGCATATCGACGCCGGCGCTCTCATACGCTTTTGCGCGCGCGATGGCGTCATCGGTATTCGAGACGGACATGGCGCTGGTGCGTCCAAGGATGACGAGATCCGGATCCTGGCGTCCCGCAATCGCCGCCTTCATTTTCCCGACGCCTTCTTCGATTGATATCAGAGAAGTTGCGCCGCCGGAGCCGAAGGCGCGAGGTAGCAAAGTGTCTTCAATGGACATCGCGGCGACGCCGGCCGTTTCGAGCTCTTCGACGGTGCGTTTGACGTTCATGGCGTTGCCGTAGCCGTGATCGGCATCAACGATCAGAGGGAGATTGCCGGCACGGTTAATTCTGTAGGCCTGATTCGCAAACTCGGCCTGGTTCAGCGTGATGATGTCGGGTGCACCGATTACCGTCAGTGCCGCGACGGATCCAGCAAACATGCCCAGCTCGAACCCGAGGTCTTCGGCAATTCTTGCCGAAATCGGATCGTAGACTGATCCCGGGTAGTAACACGCGTCGGTGTCCATCAGTTGCCTGAATCTGCTTCTTCGGGCGCTCCAGTTCATTGCTGTTCTCCACAAGTATTGATTACTGCGACCGAGCACGAGCGCTCGACAGGAATAGGGTCGTATGAATTCAAAGGCCGGCCATGTATCCGGCGTCCATGACGTCGGGCGTGTCCAGATGTTCACCGCATCCCGCGACCGTCACCGCGTGAGGTGGCGCGTTCTCAAAAATCGTAACGGCGGTGTTTGGCCAATGGGCGGGCATTGTTTCGCCGGCTACCAGTTTGAGGTGATTGCGAGCGATGCTGGCGCAGACGAGACCGTGGCTGACGACGGCGAGATTGCCCGATGTCCGGCTCGCTTCATCGAGAATCGCCTGCCAGGCCCGGTCAACGCGGGCGTCAAAGACGGACCAGCTTTCACCGTTGGGAGGATCGTAGTCGGCGGCGTGGCTGTCAAAGTCGATCTCATCATGCTTCAGGCCACGCAGGTCGCCAAAATTGCGTTCTCGCAGCAGCGTGTTGATTTCAACGTCGATGCCCGTATGTCGCGAGACAGCTTTGGCGGTGTTATGCGCACGTTCGTAGTCGCTGGCGATAATTCGCGCGATGTTCAGCGATGCCAGTCGGGCGCCAACTTTTTCCGCCTGTCCAAGGCCTCGTTCAGAAAGCGGGGTCTCGGGAAACTGGAAAACCTTTTTTGCGTTCAGAACAGATTCGCCGTGTCTTACCAAAACAATAGCCATGGGCATTCCTTAACCGTTGCGACTGGAAGACCATTCGCTGAATGTTGTGTTTGTGTTGGCTAGCTGGTCCAGCAGAGGCGCTACATCCCAGTACCCAAATTCGTTGCCAAGGTCCGACGCAAATTGCTTCAGCGTATCTCGAATCAATGGAAGACCGATCTGGTCCGCATAAAACATCGGCCCGCCACGATAGGCGGGAAAACCATAACCGCTGACGTAGACCGTGTCGATGTCAGCGGGGCGAAGCGCAATGCCTTCTTCGAGAACCCGCGCTCCTTCGTTAATCAGCGAAAAAATCAGACGCTGAAAAATTTCTTCTTCGGTGCCGGATCGAGGCGCCACGTCGAGCCTGGACGCTTCCTGGGCAAACACAGCGGCTGCCGTCTCATCCAGGTGTGGCGTTCGGGATCCTGGCTCGTATCGGTAGATTCCGCTCCCGGTTTTCTGGCCAAAGCGGCCAAGTTCGACGAGTGCATCAACGGCACGTCCGTAGCGGGCATCGTTGTTCAGCTGTCCGGTGGCCCGCAGCCCCTCGCGAATTTTATACGGCACGTCGAGTCCGGCAAGGTCACCCATCGCGTTGGGCCCCATCGCGAATCCAAAATCATAGACAGATTTGTCGATGACGTCAGGAGAGACTCCTTCAAGGAGCATCATGTTTGATTCGCGCAGGTAGGGTTCGAGCATACGATTGCCGATGAACCCAAAGCACACGCCGGACACAACCCCGGTCTTGCCAATTTTTCGGGAGACATCCATGCAGGTAGCCAGCGCGTCGTCGGCAGTTTTTTCGCCCCGCACGATTTCAAGCAAACGCATGACGTTGGCCGGGCTGAAAAAATGCAGACCGAGTACATCGACCGGTCGATTCGTGCTTGCGGCGATTTCGTCTACATCAAGAGTGGACGTGTTGGTCGCAAGAATCGCTCCTGGTTTGCAGATACGGTCAAGCTCACGGAATACCTGTTTTTTGACGTCCATGTTCTCGAATACGGCTTCGATGATGAGATCGGCGTCCGAGAGTTCGTCTAAATCCGTCGAGCCGTGCAGAAGACCCATGCGCTGGTCAACGTCGGCTTGCGTGATTCGGCCTTTGTTTGCGCTGGCCTCGTAGTTTGAGCGGCACGTTGCAAGCCCACGGTCCAGCGCCTCAGCTGTTGTTTCCACGATCGTGACCGGAATGCCGGCGTTCGCAAAGTTCATTGCGATACCACCGCCCATCGTGCCGGCGCCAACGATGCCGACTCGGTCGACGGGTCGTCGTGGCGTATCGCGATTGACCCACGGGACCTTGTTGACTTCCCGGCTGGCAAAAAAGGTATGCCGCAATCCGGCGGACTGTGGTGAGGTGACGCACTGTGTGAACAGTTCTCGCTCGGCCTTCATGCCCTCGGCAAACGGCAACGTCACAGAATTTTCAACGCTCTGGACAATACGCTCGGGTGAAAAAAGTCCACGGGTCCTTTTTGCGATTGACGCACGATAGTTCGCGAAGAAGTCCGCGGACGGAGCCTGTGGTGTCTCAAGTTCGCTGATTCGGCGAGGAGGTGCATCAGACACGAGCCGTCGGGCGGCCGCGATCGCCGCCTGTTTCAGGTCCTCCAGATCCTGCGTGTCGACGATCTCGTCGATCAGGCCCTGATCCAGTGCGTTCGATGCGTTAACGGGTTTGCCCGAAATCATCATGTCGAGTGCTTTCTCGACGCCCACCAGTCTTGGCACGCGCTGGGTGCCGCCGGCGCCGGGCAGTATCCCGAGCATGACTTCCGGCAGCCCGACTTTCGCGCGGGTATTGGCAATACGGTAGTGACACCCCAGCGCGGTTTCAAAACCGCCACCGAGCGCGGTGCCGTGTATTGCGGCCACCACCGGCTTGGCGCTGGCTTCGATAAACGAAATCACCTCGGTCAATGCCGGGTCCATCGGAGGTTTGCCGAACTCCTTGATGTCGGCTCCGGCCATGAAAGTTCGTCCTTCACAGTGCAGCACGATGGCTTTGACGTCGTTGTTGGCCATGGCGCTGGCAAAGCAGTCGTGTAAACCGGCGCGAACAGATTGCGACAGCGCATTGACGGGTGGGTTGTTTACCGTGACCACCGCGATCTCGGAATCTGTCGACAGGGTGACGCACTGTTCAGTGTTGGTCATGAATGTTCTTTACCGGGGTTGCGCTGAAGGGCACGAGTTTATCGCGGGAACAGGTGGATCTGGTATCGTGTCCGTACTGTGACCCGGCCCCCAGAGATGCCCTATGAGCCTGCATGAATTGAGCGCAAAGGCGCGTGAAAATCGCGACGGTGTTCGTGCGTTTATGATCGACAATGTCTATCCAGCTGAAGAACGGATGATGCAGGAGCTGGCGGATGGCGATCGCTGGCAGCCGATACCCCACGTCGAAACACTCAAAGCGAAAGCGAAAGCCCAGGGTCTCTGGAATCTGTTTCTGCCGGAGAGCGATCTCGGCGCCGGTTTGTCGAATCTTGACTACGCGCCCGCTTGTGAAGAAATGGGGCGCTCGCCTTTTGCGTCAGAAATTTTCAACTGCTCGGCACCGGATACGGGCAACATGGAAGTGCTGGCGCGATACGGCACTGACGAACAGAAAGAGCAGTGGCTGACGCCGCTGCTGGCGGGCGAGATACGCTCGGCGTTTGCGATGACCGAACCCGAGCGCGCCTCTTCGGATGCGACCAACATTTCTACGCGCATCGAGCGAGATGGTGACAGCTACGTAATTAACGGACGCAAGTGGTGGACGTCTGGCGCCATGGACCCCCGCTGTAAAATCATGATCGTGATGGGCAAAAGCGACCCGGATAATGCAAGTCGCTACAAACAGCAGTCCCAGATCCTGGTGCCCATGGACACGCCCGGCGTCACCGTCAAGCGCATGTTGCCGGTGTTCGGTTTCGACGACGCGCCCCACGGACACGCCGAGGTTGAGTTCAAGGACGTGCGAGTCCCGGCCTCAAACATGATTCTTGGAGAAGGGCGTGGCTTTGAGATCGCCCAGGGTCGACTTGGGCCAGGCCGAATCCATCACTGCATGCGACTTATCGGTATGGCTGAACGGGCGCTCGAGCGAATGTGCCGGCGTACCTTGAACCGCGAGACCTTTGGTGCGGCCATCTCGACCCGTACGGTCACTCGCGAACGAATTGCGGAATCAAGAATTCTGATCGACCAGGCTCGGTTGCTGACCCTGAATGCCGCCAGTATGATGGACACCGTGGGTAACAAGGTGGCGCGCAAGGAGATCGCCATGATCAAGGTTGCGGCTCCCAATATGGCGTGTCAGGTCCTTGACTGGGCGATTCAGGCATTTGGCGGCGCGGGCGTCACCGGCGACTACGGTCTGGCCAAAACCTGGGCGACGGCGCGCTATTTGCGGCTGGCGGATGGTCCCGACGAGGTTCATCGCAATCAGATCGCGCGACTCGAACTGAGCGGTTATGATGAAACGCCAAGCGAAACCGGCGGCACGGCCGACGTCATGCCCTCAACGGATGGTGGATTCGACGGTCGGCCGAGATTCATGAGCTAGTCCGCCGGGTTTAAACTCACAGCTAGAGTTATCCTGTCGACAGAACTCAGTCGGCAACAGTCAGTAGAAAATCCAGAGGAAATATCGGTGACGGGTGCAAGTGAACAGTTAAGAACATACCCCGATCCGAGGATCCGCGGGGAGTTCAACCGAAGTCGCCTCAACACTGAAAAAATCGTTTGCCACGAGCACAAGTTTGTCTACGCAACCGTTCCCAAGGTTGCCTCACGTTCGATTCTGGCTGCTTTACGCCAGCAGGATTTCGAAACCGAGATGCATCGACTGCCGCTGGCGCGGCTGTATGACGATGGCATCATTGACGAGACGTATACGGCTTTTTCGTTTGTGCGCAACCCCTGGTCCCGGATTCGGTCGACCTATACCAACAAGATCGCGATTGATGATCCGGAAGTCCACAAGCATATTCTTCAGTACTATCCCGGCCTTGAGGCGGGGATGTCTTTCAAGGACTTTCTCGATTACGTGCGCTGGGCCAAGGGTGGAGGCGATGTCTTCGGCGATCGGCACTGGATTTCCCAGCACCTGATCCTTGAGTTGCCCGACAACCTGCCATCGAATGTTCAGGTCCACATTGGTCGAATCGAAAGCCTTCAGCAGGATTTTGACCGAATAATAGAAATCATCGGCCTGCCGCCGATCGAGTTGCCCAGTCTTAACACCCGATTCGGCAAGTCGAAGTCTCCCAATCAGGTCATCGATCACGTTGAATCACACCGTCAGCATTTTGACGATGACATGATTCAGGTGGTAGCCGAACGTTACGCACGTGACGTCGAACTGTACGAGTACAGTTTCTAGTTCTTCGGGTCTTTGCTGTCCAAATCGATTCCTGATCCGGTGCGGTTACTCGCGATCAGTCGATGATGATGGCTCTGAAGTCGTTGACGTTGGTTAGCGTGGGGCCCGTCTTCAGAAGGGCGTTGGCCGCCTCGAAAAAACTGTAACCATCGTTGTTGGCAAGACAGGCTTTAGGGTCAGCACCGTGTTGTCTTGCGATCGTCATTGTGTCCGGCGTCAACAATGCCCCGGCGTTGTCTTCAGATCCGTCAATTCCATCGGTGTCACAGGCGATAGCGTGTACTCGGGGGTTGCCATCAAGTGCCAGGGCCAGGGCGAGCAGGAACTCGGCGTTTCGACCGCCCCGACCGGTGCCCCTCACGGTCACCGTGGTTTCACCGCCAGACAAAATCACACAGGGCGCCTTCACCGGCTGTTGATGGCGGATAACCTGATTCGCGATGCCGGCGTGGACCATTGCGACATCACGGGCTTCTCCTTCAATCGCGTCGCCGAGGATCAGTGGCGTGTAACCACGCTCTTGAGCGAGTTTGGCAGCAGCCTCCAGCGAGGCTTGAGGTCGCGCCACCAGTTTCAGGTCGCTGTTTGCCAGTAGCGGGTCACCCGGCTTGGGAGTCTCGGCTATCTCACCCGCGGCGCCGCGCTTCAGATGTTCCACCGCGGCCATGGGCTCGTCGATGGCGTATTTTTCCAGTACCGCCAGCGCATCGGCATAGCTTGTTGCGTCAGGCACGGTTGGCCCGGATCCGATGACGGCCGGGTCGTCTCCAGGCACGTCTGAAATACACAGGGTCACAACACGAGCAGGGTAGGCGGCCGCCGCGAGTCTTCCGCCCTTTATCGCCGACAGATGTTTTCGAACACAGTTCATCTCTGTGATGTTGGCGCCGCTTTTCAATAACGCCTTGTTCATGTTCTGTTTGTCGTCCAGCGACAGACCGGGTGCCGGTGCCGTCAGCAGTGCAGACGCGCCGCCTGATATGAGACAGATCACAAGGTCTTCTTCGTTGAGACCGTCGACCATCTCAAGCATCCGGGCGGCGGCTTTGCGGCCGGCATCGTCCGGTACCGGATGGCTGGCCTCTATAACTTCGATATGCCGGCACGGTGCGCCGTGTTCATAACGCGTGACCACAAGACCGGTTGGTGGTTTGGCAAACTGGTGCTCGAGTTCAAGCGCCATGCTCGCGGCCGCCTTACCGGCGCCGAGCACAATGGTTTTTCCGTTCCCTGGGTTCGGTACGACGCCCGTCATGCACCTGGCGGGCGTGCAGGCGCCGACCGCAGCGTCAAACAGTTCGGTCAGAAATTTTTCGTGGGTGGATTCCATAACAGGCGGTGTGAGTCATCGATGGTTCGAGGCTTCAAGTATACTGCCCGCTTCACGCAAGGCTAATTCCCGTGAAGGATAAATCAACAAATCCCCTGGAGAAGCGTCGGCTGGTAGTACTTGTGTCCGGCTGATGTCGTCTTGCCTGACAATATTGATGATGACCAGCACCTCAGTAAAAACCTCCACGCTCGGGCCGGCAGATGCCCGGTCTGCGGTTCGGTCGGCCATCGTCTTAATGATGATTTCGATCCTGTTGGTCACTCTCGGTGGCTGTTCGGGCAACGCAACTCATTCGAATTTTTCTGCGTCTTCCCCGGAGACTCCGGCTAACTTCACCACTGATAGCGACTCGAATAACCAGGTTGTTTCGGCGGCGTCGCGTCGTGTCCCGTTGGTATTCATGCAGGTCTCGCGTGCCGTAAAGCGCAATTTTATCTACAGCAACGATCGGCCGATGGTGTGGCCTCCGATCACTAACATCGATGGCATCGTGGTGGGCAACTGTATGACTTACTCGCGAATGGTGCAGTCGAAGCTTCGGGAGCTTGGATTCAGCAGCCGGTTTCGAAATGTCCTTGCGCCGGTGTTTCCACGCGAACACGTCGTCACGGTTGTTACCGACGAGGCAGGGCATGACTGGGTCTTCGACAACCGACGCCCGAGGCCTTTTCCGTTGGCCAACCTGTCGCGCTACTACGACTTCGAGATCGGCTCCAGCAACGCTTACGTTGGGTCACAGCGCCGTTCATGGCGGTCGGTGAAGAAGATCAAGCGCTAGTTCCGGATTGCTCTCTCCAGCCGAGCAGTCGCTGCGCAGCACGAGGCTGCTATTGCGACAGTGACTCGGTAGAATTCTGCTCACGCAGTCTTTTAAGTTGAGTGAGTCAATATGTCATCCGAGTCTGATCCACATGTGAATCCGAACGCGAGTCAGGGACCATTTGGTGCGGTAAAGGGTTTGAAGGTTGTCGATCTGTCCCGAGTTCTGGGCGGTCCGTACTGCACGCAGATTCTGGGAGATCACGGCGCGGAGATCATCAAAATCGAGCCGCCAATGGGTGATGAAGTTCGTGACTGGGGCCCGCCGTTCCACGATGATGATGCGTCGTATTTCATTGGCGTCAATCGCAACAAGCGATCGATGGGTCTCGACCTTCGTAATGAGGCCGGCAAGGCGGTATTGATGAGGATGCTGCAGGATGCCGATATTCTTCTCGAAAACTACAAGCCCGGAACAATGGAAAAGTGGGGTCTCGGCTATGAAGACGTTCTGTCAAAACAGTTTCCAAAACTGATCCACGCCCGCATCAGCGGCTTCGGGTCAGACGGGCCCTACGGCGGATTCCCGGGGTATGACGCCATCGTGCAGGCCATGGCGGGCATGTTCAGCATTAACGGTGAGCCAGACGGTGGGCCAACCCGGCTCGGCGTGGCGATGGTGGACATGGGGACCGGTCTGTATACCGCGATCGCGCTGCTCATGGCTGTCATTGAGCGTCAGCAGTCAGGCAAGGGTCAATATATCGACATGACACTCTACGACTGCGCCGTGTCGTTGATGCATCCGTTTATTTCCAACTATCACCTGAGTGGCAAGGTGCCCGTGCAAACCGGCAACGGTCATCCGAACATTGCGCCCTACGACAAATTTCCAACAAAGACCACCGAAATATTCGTTGGAGCAGGTAACAACAGGGCATTTGAAAATCTGTGCGGTGCGCTGGGCGCGCCGGAAATTGCACAACAGCCAGAATTCGCAACCAATGCCCTGCGCGTCGAGAACAAGGATGCGCTGCGCGCCAAGCTGGTCGAGCTTCTTAAAGACGTCGACGGTCACGAGCTGTGCGAAACGCTGCTTGCGTCCGGTTTGCCCGCGGGTCCGGTGATGAATACCGGAGAGATGATGGAGCACCCGCATACAACCCATCGCAAAATGAACGAGCAGGTTGGCTGGTATCGCAATGCGGGTACGCCGATCAAGTTCAGTCGAACGCCCGGTGAGATTCGTCGAACGCCACCACCCTTTGGCGTTCATACGCGGGAAATTCTGGCCGAGTCCGGTTTTAACGATACAGAAATCGATGAGCTGCTTGATGCCGGAACCGTTCTGGAGCAGCGGCGACGTTCGAGCTGAAATAGTTTTGAACTACTACGACGAAGACACCTCGCTTCAGGATTTTACAGGCGTCTATATGCCCGAGGCGGATCGGCATTTCGTGGTGCCGAAATTGCGCGAGCTCGGTGCTTTGGTGGGAGACGAACTCGACACACTTGCCGCGACGGCAGATCGTAACCCACCGATACTTCACTATCGAACTCGCCATGGCGACGATGCCCAGCGTATCGAGAAACATCCGGCCTATGTCGAGCTTGAGCGCCTGGCCTTTGAAGAATTTTCAATGGCGACGGTGTCGCACAAGCCTGTGTTTGGGGCCGATCATGTTCTTCATCCAAGCGCCAAATACGCACTGACCTATCTGTTCACGCAGAGTGAGTTTGGACTGATGTGCCCCGTCAGCATGACAGATTCCCTGACCAGGACGGTGCGCCGGTACGCGGACGACGAGCTTCTTGATCATGTTTTGCCTGGCCTGCTGTCGACCCGGATAGACGAGCTCTGGCAGGGTGCGATGTTCATGACGGAACGGCACGCGGGTTCGGATGTTGCGGCCACCGCAACGATGGCGTCCCCGGCCGATGATCACTGGCAGTTGAGCGGAGAGAAATGGTTTTGCTCCAACGCCGACGCTGATGTGGCGCTTGTGCTTGCGCGAGTACAAGGCGCTGGCGACGGAATGGGGGGCATCGGACTGTTTGCGTTGCCCAGAGTAAAGCCGGATGGCACCGACAACAGCTATTCGATTGTCCGGCTCAAGGACAAGCTTGGTTCACGGTCCATGGCGTCCGGGGAAATAACGCTCGGCAACGCGTGGGCGTGGATGATCGGAAATCCCGGCGAGGGGTTTACCCAGATTGCGGAAATGATGAATCAGTCCCGATTGTCCAACGGCGTGCGCGCGACCGGCCTCATGCGACGTTCTCTGCATGAATCGATTAACGTCGCCCGGACTCGCCACGCGTTTGGTGATCGGCTGATTGCTCGACCTTTGATGCAGCGGCAGTTGCTGAAGATGCTGTTGCCGTGTGAGGAGGCGCTTGCCATGTCCTTTTATACGGCTGAGATGTTGCATCGAGCTGACAGTGGCGACACGGCGGCTGCGCTTGCGCGGAGAATTCTGACTCCGCTTATCAAATTTCGTGCGTGTCGTGACGCACGCAAAGTCACAGGCGACGCGATGGAAGTGCGCGGTGGCTCTGGTTACATTGAAGAGTTTATTGAGCCACGGCTGGTGCGTGACAGTCACCTCGGCAGTATCTGGGAAGGCACCAGCAATATCGTTGCTCTTGATGTGGTTCGAGCCGCGCAGCGTCAGCACGCCCACAACGGACTTTACGATCTGCTGTCAGAGCAACTGGCGAAGTGTGATGCACCGCAGACGGAACGGGCGCAGCAGATACTGCGTGAGGCTGTCGATGAGCTGGATGATCTGTGCCAGCAGGACGAGACGGATCTTTTCGCAAGGGAGGTTGCGACGCGACTGTACCGGGCGGTCGCCCAGGCCATAAACCTTGTAACCGCCATGAGTCTCGAGGGCGACCGGCGGCAATGGCGTCTTGCGCTGGTTGATCTTGCGCAAATGGTGCGCTTCGGTGAATCTGGCGAAACCGGGCCGCAAAGGGCAGGCTCCGAACGCCGCCTTGCGGCAACGCTGCTGCAGCTGTAACAAGAGGCCTCCAGAGTCAGGCCAACTATCAACCTATCGCATACCCAGGAGAGTCAGCGTGTCAGGACTTCAACGTCGATCAAAGATTACAATCGCCAACTGCGGCGGCTTCTGGGGTGATGATCCAACCGCGGCTCGTCGCCAGATAGCAGGGGGCCCGGTTGACTATCTGGTGATGGATTATCTTGCCGAGATCACCATGGCATTGCTGCAGAAGGCGAAATCGAGAAACCCACAGGCGGGGTTCACCGCAGATTTTCTCAGCCAGCTTCGTGATGTGCTGGCGCAGTGTGTCGAAGGCAACGTAAAGGTGATCACCAACGCCGGCGGCATCAATCCGCTGGCATGCAAGGCGGCGGTCGAGGCGCTGGCCGAGGAGCTTGGGCTGGCCGACAGAGTCAAAGTCGGCGTGGTGATGGGCGACGACATATTCGATGACGTCAAAACACTGGTTGCTGACGGCGAGCCACTGCTGAATCTTGATACGGGCGAATCGATCGACAGTGTTTTGGATAACGTTCTCTCTGCCAACGTGTACCTTGGCGCGAGAGGTGTGGTCAAAGCGCTGGAGATGGGCGCAAACATCGTCATAACGGGGCGGGTGACGGACACTGGCGTGACACTCGCGCCCATGCTCTACGAATTCGGCTGGTCGGAAAGTGACTGGGACAAGGTTGCCACGGGTATCGTGGCCGGTCATATCATCGAATGCGGCGTGCAGTGCACGGGCGGTAACTTCACCGACTGGCAAAAGGTTCCGCGCTGGACTGACATGGGTTATCCATTGATCGAAGCCGACGCTGACGGAACTTTTGTCGTGACAAAGCACCCGGATACTGGCGGTCTGGTCAGCGTGGACACCGTGACCGAGCAGCTACTGTACGAAATGGGCGAGGCCGGTTATCTCGCGCCCGACTGCGTGGCACGATTTGACTCCATCCAGCTTGAGCCCGACGGCACTGACCGCGTGCGGGTGTCGGGTATCAAGGGACAGGCGCCGCCGGAGAAACTCAAGGTGTCGATCAGTTTCGCCAACGGATATCGGGCCTTCGGGCGGATGTTGATTTCAGGCCCCGATGTTCTCGCCAAAGCGCGCGTCTGCGAGGAGGGCTTCTGGGCGAGCGCCGGCGGGCGCGACAACTTCGATGACACGCATACGTGCTTTATTGGCTATGACGGATCTCATCCGCCGTTTGATGAACACGAACCGAGCGAAATCATGCTGCAGGTTGCGGCCCGCCATCACGACCGCGCTCGGCTGGCGGATGACTTCGCACCACAGCTCGTGCCCAAAGTGCTCTCGAGTATTCCCGGGATCACTTACATCGCCGATCAGGGACGACCACGACCGAGTGAAGTTGTCGGCTACTGGCCGGCTCTTATTTCACGCGACCGGGTCAACGTTGACGTCATTGTTGGCAGTGAGAGCACCCGGGTGGACTGTGCGGCGCCAGAAGGTGAGTCAAAACCCTTTGTGCCGATCAGTGTCGAAGCGACGGCCGCGTCGACCGGAGAGATGGTTCAGTGCAGGCTGATCGATCTGTGTCTCGCTCGATCGGGAGACAAAGGCGATACCTGCAATATCGGACTCATTGCCCGTTCGAACGATATCTACAGCTGGATGCTCCAGGTGATTACACCGGAGTTTGTCAAAGCGAGGTTTTCTGAAATATGTCAGGGATCGGTCGAACGTTCAGAATTGCCGAACCTTCGCGCGGTAAATTTCCTGCTGCACGAAAGCCTGGGAGGCGGCGGCACGCTGTCCCTGCTGCTCGACCCGCAGGGAAAGACCTATGCTCAGTACCTGCTGGCGACAATGGTTGAAGTTGATAGCGGGCTGTTGCGAACGATTCGATGAGCGAAGCGATTCGCAAAACGTGGGATGTGATTATTGTCGGCGGTGGCTCCGCCGGCTGTGCGGCGGCCCGCAGGCTGATCGACGACGGTCGCGTGTCGGTGTTGCTTATCGAGCAGGGGCGTCGCGACAGGAATTTGTTTATCCACATACCGGCGACGCTGTTTAAGGTCCTGACGTCATTGGACACTCGCGTATTCAAGAGTGAGGATCAACCACAGCTAGGTGGTCGTTCTTACCATATCCCTCAGGCCAACGTGCTTGGCGGCGGCAGTTCGGTCAATGCCATGTGTTACATACGCGGGCAGGCGCAGGACTATGATGACTGGGCCAGCATGGGGTGCGATGGCTGGTCGTTCTCGGATGTTTTGCCAGTGTTCATTCGTCACGAAAACAACCAGCGACTGCGTAACCAGTATCACGGCAACTCTGGACCACTGACCGTCAGCGATCACCGCTATCGTCATCCCATGACGCAGCGATTCGTGCAAAGCGCGGAGCTTGCGGGCCATCGTTTAAACGATGATTTCAACGGGGCCGATCAGTCCGGGCTTGGGTACTATCAGACGACAACCCGACTCGGGCGTCGCGCCAGTTCGGCGCAGGCGTTTATAAAGCCGGTGCTTGGGAACGAACGATTCTCCGTGTTGACAGATCACCGGGTAAATCGGGTGGTCATGCGTGACGGAGTGGTCTGCGGTGTCGAAGTCGAGGATCGTCACGGCGCAGTATCGACCATAGGCTGCACCGGCGAAGTCATCGTGTCTGCCGGGGCGATTGTGTCTCCGAAGTTGCTTATGCTGTCCGGCATTGGTCCCCAGAACGATCTGGACAGATTCGGGATTGATTGCGTTCGCAATCTCCCGGGAGTCGGGCAGAACTTTCAGGATCATACCAACGCGCTGTACACCGTCGAGCTCAATCGGCCATGGAGTCTTAACGGTCAGCAAAAGGGGCTTAATGCGGTTCGCCACGTCATGCACTATGCGCTGACCCGTCGTGGACTTCTTTCGTCGAACATCATTGAGGCGGGAGGGTTCGTTGATACTGAGGGCGCGGGTCGGCCTGACGTGCAGCTGAACAGTCAGGCGATTGTTCCCGGACCTGAGGGCGCAAAGCACTACGACGTTCACGGGTTCGGTGTTGGTACCTACTGCTTGCGGCCGCGTTCCAGGGGAAGCGTTCGCCTGCGTTCAGCCAGGCCGGGTGACAGCCCCAGTCTCAATCCCGGCGTTCTTGCTGATGCGCATGACGTGCAGACGATCAGACGCGGAATGCGCGTCGTCGAGGAGATATTTGCGCAAGAACCCCTCAGGACGATGACCCGGGGGCGGCTGTATCCGGCGCCGGGATTGTCCAGCGACGCGGAGTTTGAAGAGCATATCCGCCGAACGGCGAGAACAGTCTTTCATCCCGCAGGCACGTGCAAAATGGGGCAGGGGGAGGATGCCGTGGTCACGCCAAGGCTGGCGGTCCGCGGTGTTCGAGGGCTTCGCGTAGCGGACGCATCGGTGATGCCGACGTTGCCGTCCGGAAACACCAACGCGCCGTCGATGATGATCGGCGACCGGGCTGCCGGGTTTGTGCTCGAAGACCTGGCAGCGAGTGTTGGGTAGGCGCGCCGTCTCAGGCGGCTTCCACCGTTTCTTCAGTCCAGTTGGTGACCATGTTGCGACCCTGTTCCTTGGATATCTGGAGTGCGTTGTCGGCGTCTCGAAGAATCGTCTCTATTCTGTGGTTCGCGTGCAGCTGACAGATGCCGACACTGACCGTCACCTTCAATGATGGGTGCGTAGGGTCAGGTTCACCGTGGTTAATGGCAAGGCGTATGGTTTCGGCGAGCTTTTTTGCGCTCTCCATTTTTCTATTGGGAATCAAAATTCCGAAGGAGTCACCCTCAAGACGTCCAATTTCGATATCCTTGCTGACAGTTTTCTTGGTCTTGTCTACGACAAATTTGAG
Organism: uncultured Gammaproteobacteria bacterium; assembly: GCA_938034705.1. Lineage (GTDB taxonomy): Bacteria > Pseudomonadota > Gammaproteobacteria > Arenicellales > CALHMG01 > CALHMG01. The sequence goes on along the minus strand of CALHMG010000293.1, from coordinate 12,844 downwards.
AATCTCATCACCCAGGTCGTAGCCGTAGGTTTCATTCACGGACTTGAAGTTATCAATGTCCATGACGACAAGTGAGCGTGCGGCATCGTTCTGGTCCGACTGCTTGAGAAGCTGATCAAGCTTTTCAAAAAACACCGATCGATTGAGAGCGCCGGTCAGTGAGTCCTCGGAAGACAGGGTGTCATTGACTTCGGTTTGATCTTCGAGCGCTTCCTTGGCCTGTTCAAGCTGGGCGGCGGTCTGTCGCTGTTCCGAGCTTATCCGCGTGATTTCAGAGACATCGTCAAAAGTGACGATCACGCCTTTGACGTTGTCGCTATCGTCAATCACCGGTGTCGCATTACACAGGAGGTCGGCTGCGTTCTTTTCCTTGCGCGCGACGGTCAGTCTGGCGCCTCGAAGCGGTTCTTTAGTCGCTGTACAGAGTTCCCACGGCGACTTGGTCTTGTCCCCGAAGTCCCAGGGCAGATCCTCTGCAAGCTCACCATAAAGGTTGTCCGGACGGGTGCTCAGAATGTCGCATAGCGCTGTGTTGGCGAGCACGATTTCGTTGTACGAGTTCAGGATCAGCACGCCTTCGGAGAGTGAATCGTAGGCGGCTCGCACTTCGGCGGGGATGGCCTCGGACGGATTGAGCGCCTTGATAATCCGCTTTATGTATAACCAGAATCCCAGCAGACACAGCAGCGAGGAGAGCAGCACGAGAGCGACAAATGAAGTGAACGGTGGTCGAAACCAGGATCCGCTGTGCAGTGGTTCGAATGCCAGCTCGACATGGGACCAGAGTTCTCCGTTTTTCAGTACCGGCACTCGAATGTTTTCCGGCGTCGAATTCTCGGATGTGTCAATCACCCAGTGCTCATCATGACTGCCTACAGAAACATCTAGTTCACCGGAAACAAGCCGAAGACCGACGGATTTTATCGTGTCATCACGACTCAGGGTTTGCTCGATCGATGTTTCGAGCAGTTCCTTGTTATCCAGGGAAGACAGAATTGATGTTTGTACAGCAACACTCTCGGCGAGAGTCTTTCTTGATTCCAGAACACCTTCTCGTGTGTCCGGAATCAATCCGAGTGCCTGACTGATGATCAAAACGGAGATCATTATCATCACGAGACCCGAAGTCACCTTGACCGCGGGCGACAGATTGAATTTCCTTTTCAGTTCCTTAAACATAGCTTGATCCGATTTCGTTCAAGAATCTGCCGGTGCGTGCAAAACCCTCGAGAATTTCTCGTTAGTCTTTGAACATCATGTCCAGTTCTTTCTGGTCAGCGAAACTCTTTTTGTCCTGCTGACGCTTTTGTTCGATCTCTTCCGTCGTCTCTTTGTCTTTTGCAACCGGACGGCGACTGTCCGCCAGAACCGGAATGGGGTTTATATTCCAGATGGATGGCAGGATCGTCATGGTGCCTGTCAGCAGGTATCCAAGGCGTACCAGCCAGATCAGATATCCAGCTGTCATGGAAAGAGACGCGCTCACAACACCCGCCGAAAAACCAACATTGTTTGATCCAAATGCGGCGCTGTCGTCCAGTTCCTCGTTCAGGTCGCCCAGCAGAGAGTCGATCTCGGCGGATACGCGCGATACCTGGTTGATAATGTGGCTGACGGTTTCTCTCGCCTCAGGAACGTATTTGTCGATATTGTCAAAGTTCAGATCCACATCGCCTGCATCAATGATGCTGTCGAGTATCTGCGTTGACAGCCCGGGCGTTGTGTCAATCAGCTGCTCTCGCAGCGCGAGTATCACCCGCTCGGACTCGGTTGCTATTTCATGACGCAGTTTTCGGACATCTTCCGAAGTCGGTTGGGTGTTGACTACATCCTGTTGTGATCCTTCCGACGACGGCTCGGCAGCCAGGACTACGGTTGGCTCAATCGTTTCAACTGACTCGTCACTGACTTCGCTGCCGGCTGCCTCGCTGGACTCGTTTTCTTCAGTCGTCTCGGTTTCCTCGTTGACTTCGGGATCGGTGGGACTGGGCGTTTCGCTTTCGGGAGTCGGTGCCGCGGTCGGCCCATTTTCCTCAGTTTCCGGCTCCGGTTCGGGCTCTGGTTCCGGTTCCGGCTCCGTGGTCACGGTGGTTTCTACGACGTCGTCGATCGCAACATTGTAGGTAACATGGTCGGCCAGTCCCGCGCCGTCGGTGACCCTGACCGTTACCTCGTAAACGTTGTTGCCGTCAGCGTCGAGCGGGTTCTCAAAATCCTGTCCGCTGACAAATACGAGCTCACCGCTATCCGGGTCGATTGTGAACATGCTCGCATCAGCGCCACCTACTAGCGAGTAGGTCTGGGTGTCGTTTGCGTCAACATCCGTTGCGCCAACCGTCGTGATTCCCGTAGTTGATTCGGAAACGGATGTGTTAACCGTCGCCGTGGCACCACCGGCATTCATCACAGGCGCTTCGTTGACATCAACAACGCTCACTCGAATCAGCTGGGTCGACAGTAGTCCGTTGCCGTCATGTGCCTGAACCTGAACCATGTATTCGTTGTTGGCATCCAGGTCGATTGGGTTTTCGAAATTGTGCGGCGTCAGAAATGCAAGTTCGCCCGTTGTACTGTCAAGGCTGAACTGGGCCGCATCGCTGCCTCCTGAAATCAGATAGGTCAGAGCGTCACCGTCCGGGTCGATTGCGGCAACGGTTGTTACGGCCGTCGAGTTTTCTGCGACTCCGATAGTGGCAACTCCACCGCCACCGTTGCTGGTTATCGTCGGGTCTTCGTTAACGTTCAAGACCGATATGGAGATGGTTTGAACGTCCATGCCGCCGTTGCCGTCGCTGACCTGAACCAGCACTTCGTAGACGTTGTCGGCATTTGCGTCGCCCGGGTTCTCGAAATCAGGTGATGCATTGAAAGTCACGTCGCCGGTGTTGCTGTCGATCGTGAACAGCGTCTGGTCGGCACCGCCGGTAATCGCATAGGTCAGGGTATCACCGTCGGCATCGGTCGCTGCGACTGTCGTAGCGACAGTCTGGTTCTCGTTGACGTTGATGGCGCTTGTTGCAGCTCCGCCGTCAGAAGTGATGTCCGGAGCGTCGTTGGCGCCCGTCACGGTGATAGTCAAAACCTGCCAGTCAAGACCGCCCGTGCCGTCCGATGCCTGCACTTCGACCTCGTAGACGTTGTCGCCATTGCTGTCACCGGGTGTCTCAAAGTCTGGAGCAGCATTGAATGTCAGCGCGCCGGTTGTGGGATCTATCGAAAACAGCCCCTGATCTGTTCCACCAGAGATGGAGTACGACAGTGTGCTGCCCGCATCCTGATCGGTCGCCACCACGGTGGTAACGACTGTCTGATTTTCAGCGACATTCAGGTTGGCGGTAGCACCGCCGCCGTCGGATGTAATTTCCGGCAGATCCTGCATGTTCGTGATGTTGACTGTGATTGTCTGTATATCGGTTCCGCCATTTCCGTCCGAAACTTCAACCTGCACTTCGTAGTCGTTACTACCGTCGGCATCGGTCGGATTCTCAAAGTCCCGCAAGGACGTCCATGAAAGCTGTCCGGTAGTGGCATCGAGCGTAAACAAGGCCTGGTCGGCGCCGCCAACTATCGAATAGGTCAGTGAGTCCCCGTCAGCGTCGGTAGCCGTCAGCGTGGTGACACCGGGGAAGTTTTCACCCCGATTGAGCGTCAGGAACGCACCACCACCGTCGGATGTGATGACGGGCGAAAAATTGGTGTCCGTGACGTTGATCGAGATGGTCTGGGCGTCGGTAAGTCCATTGCCGTCATCAGCCGTGACGACGATTTCATAGGTGTTATCCGAGTTGGCGTCTGCCGGTGTGCCAAAGTCGGGCGCAGTATTGAACGTAACGTCACCCGTAACGGAGTCAATTGAGAACAGGGACTGATCGGCACCACCGGTAATTGAGAAGGTTAGTGTGTCACCTTCGGGATCCGTCGCGACTACGGTAGTCGCAGCAGTATTGCCCTCTACAACATTGACCACGCCGGTTGCAGCACCTCCGTTGGAGGTGATATCCGGCGCCTCATTGACTGGATTTACGGTGATTTCCAGTCTTTGAGTGGCAGACGAACTGCCATCAGAAACCGAGATTTCTACTTCGTAGACACCGTCGCTGTTGGTATCGATCGGGTTTTCGAAGTCCGGTGGGTTGTTGAAGGTGACGACTCCGGTATTCGGATCGACGCTGATCAGGTGTTGATCAGCCCCGCCAGATGTGCCGTACGTTAGTGTTGACCCTTCGGGGTCATTAGCAGTTACCGTTGTTATAGCAGAGATGGTTTCGTCAACATTCAAAGCAACGGTCGGATTGCCGCCATGGGAGGTGAACGTTGGTGGTTCATTTGCGTCGACAACGGTGATATTCAACGTTTGTGTATCTGTGCCGCCCGCACCATCAGACACCTGCACAGTCACTTCGTAGATGTTGTCCAAGTCGCTGTCGGCAGGAGCGTCTGCATCAGGTGCTGTAATGAACGTGAGTTCGCCAGTTACTGCATCGACAGAGAATTCAGCCTGATCGGCACCACCAGTTATTGAATAAGAGAGTGTGTTGCCTGAATCCGGATCTGTAGCCACAATCGTCGTGACCGCAGCCTGGTTTTCGGGAATCGCCAGATTTGCTGTCGCTCCCCCGCCGTTCGAGGTTATGACGGGTACTTCCTGGGCGTCGCCGACGTTGACCGAGATAAGCTGAACATCGGTATTGCCGTTGCCATCTGATACCTGGACCTGAATCTCGTAAGTATTGTCACCGTCGCTGTCTGCCGGTGTTTCGAAGTCAGGGGCCAGAAGAAAGGTTATATCGCCGGTCGTGCCATCGATTGCAAAGAGGGCGGCGTCGCTGCCGCCGGTTATGTCGTAGCTGAGCGAGTCGCCTTCAGGATCTGTGGCGGTCACCGTTGTGACGGCAGTCTGGTTTTCGTTGATATTTACTGACGCGGATGCACCGGCGCCATCTGAAGTTATGTCCGGCGCTTCGTTGGCGTCGGTTACCATGACGCTGATGGTCTGTGAGTCGAAGCCGCCGACCCCGTCGGATACTCGAACGGTGACCTCGTAGACGTTGTCACCGTTGCTGTCACCCGGGGCGTCAAAGTCCGGAGCCGCGTTAAACGTCAGTGCGCCGGTTGTTGCGTCAACAGAAAACAGTGTCTGGTCAAGACCACCGGTAATTGAGTAGGACAGCGTGTTGCTGGCGTCCTGATCGGTAGCGACAACTGTCGTCACTGCGGTCTGATTTTCTGCCACGTTGAGATTTGCTGTCGCGCCCGCGCCGTCAGACGTGATAACGGGGATTTCCTGCTGGTCAGCGATCGTCACCGTAATCGTCTGAATGTCGGTGCCGCCGTTGCCGTCAGAAACCTCGACCTGAACCTCGTAGCTGTTGTCAGCGTTGGCGTCGGCCGGATTTTCAAAATCCGGATTGCTGGCGAAAGCGAGATCTCCGGTAACTGAATCGATCGTGAACTGGGTCTGATCGGTGCCGCCAACGATGGCGTAGCTCAGAGTGTCACCATCAGAGTCGGTTGCGGCTACGGTTGTGACCGCGAGAAAATTCTCACCCCGATTCAGACTGGCCGTGACGCCACCGCCATCTGAAGTGATAACCGGCGAGAAATTGGTATCCGTCACGTTGACAGAGATGATTTGCGTGTCATTAAGACCGAAGCTGTCCTGCGCCGTAACCTCAATCTCGTAAGTGTTGTCAGTGTTGGCGTCCGCTGGATTGTTAAAGTCCGGCGCGGTGTTGAACGTCACGATGCCTGTGCTGGCGTCAATGCTGAACAGGGCCTGGTCGGCACCGCCGGAAATTGAATAGGAGACTGCGCCACTTTCGGGGTCATTGCCGATCACGGTTGTGACGGCTGTATTGCCCTCGATGACGTTAACCGAAGCTGTTCCAAGGCCACCATCGGATGTGATTTCGGGTGCTTCGTTCTGGTTGATCACCGAGACCATGTGGGTCTGGGTGTCGACCAGACCGCCACCGTCCTCAACCTGAATCGTCACCTCATAGGTGTTGTCGCTGTTGGCGTCGAGGGGAGACTCGTGGTCAGGCGCGCTGTTGAACGTCAGTTCGCCAGTGTTCGCGTCAACGCTGAAAAGGGCCGCGTCCGCGCCGCCTGAAATGCTGAACGTCAGTGTGTCGCCAGCATCCGGATCGGTTGCCGTGATCGTTGTGACGACAGTGCCGTTCTCGATGTGATTGTCGTTGACAACAGGGAAGCCACCAGCCGTCGCGATATCGGGCGCTTCGTTGGCATCGGTTACGGTGACGTTGATGATCTGGGTAGCGGTGCCACCGTTGCCATCATCGGCCATGACCGTCACGGAATAAATGTTGTCGGTGTTCGAGTCAGCGGGCGTTTCAAAGTCGGGCGCCGCCATAAACGACAGCACACCGGAGTTGGCGTCTACGTTGAACAGAGCCTGGTCGATTCCGCCGCTAATTGAGTAGGTCACCGTGTCGCCATCGGCATCGGTAGCGTCTACCGTTGTGACCGTAGTTGTATTTTCTGCAATGTTGACCGAGGCAACGCCACCGCCACCGTCGGACGTGATGTCGGGCGCGACGTTGGTATTGGTTACCGTGATACTGATGTCCTGGGTATCGGTGTTGCCGCTGCCGTCGTCAGCGGTAACGGTGATTTCATACACGTTATCGGTGTCGCTGTCGGCAGGATTCTGGAAATCCGGGGCGGTGTTGAATGTGACAACACCGGTCGACGCGTCGATCCCGAACAGCGCCTGATCGACGCCGCCGGAAATCGAATAGGAAATCGTGCTGCCTTCGGGGTCAACGGCCGTGACCGTGGTCACAGCCGTCGTACCTTCCGCGGTGTTGACCGCGGCTGTCGCGCCACCGCCATCGGATGTAATTTCTGCATCCTCATTGACGTTTTGCACACTGACGCGGTGTTCCTGAACGTCTGTCAGGCCAAGCTGGTCGGTCGCGGTCACGTCGACGAAATACTGATTTCCACCGCCGGCTGCGTTGGGATTCTCAAAATCTGGTGGCGTTATCCAGCTCAGGTCGCCAGTATTGGCGTCAACCGTGAACAGTGAAGCGTCTACACCGCCACTGATACTGTAGGTGACGCTGTCGCCAGCATCAGGGTCTGCGGCCCCGACCTGGGTAATCCAGGTCTGGTTCTCTGCATAGATATGGGTGATGCCTGTACCACCACCACCTGTCATGATCTCAGGCGCCTCGTTAACGTCTTTTACCGTTACTGTCAGCGTCTGAACGTCGGTATTGCTGTTGCTGTCCGCAACCTGTACCTGAACCTCGTAGGTGTTGTCGAACCCGGTATCTGTTGGGCTCTCGAAATTTGGCGCAAGGACGAAAGTCAGCTCCCCCGTGGAGCTGTCGATCACAAAGTCAGCCTGATCCGCACCGCCGACGATAGAGTAGGTCAGCGTGTCACCGGAATCGCCATCGGTTGCGGTGACGGTTGTGGCAAGCGTCGAGTTTTCGGCGATATCGGTGTCGCCAGTCGCTGCACCACCGTCAGAGGTGATGTCGGGCGAGAATTCGTTGACGTCGTTTATGGTCACCGAGATCAGCTGGGTGTCAGTGCCGCCGTAGCCGTCACTCACCTCGACTTCAACTTCATAGACGTTGTCGGTATCGGAGTCGATGGGAGTTTCAAAGCTGACTGAAGAAATAAAGCTCAGTTCGCCGGTAGATCCATCGATGGTGAACAGCGCCTGGTCGGCGCCGCCTGACACGGCGTACGTTAACGGCGCGTCGCCGTTTGTGTCGTGGGCGTCAACATCGGTGACTGCCGTAGTGTTCTCGTCAACGTTTACCGAAGCCGTTGTGCCACCACCGTCCGACGTAATCGTGGGGTCGTTGTTACCAAGTATCAGCACCGTGGCAGGTGCAGCTTCTGATGTGCTCAGCAGACTGCCGCCCGCATCGGTCTTTGTTGCCGTGGCGGTTATGGAATGACCCACAGCTACCGAGCCGGATGTCGGTATGTTGAATCCGCCGCCAGCCGTGCCGTTGCCATTAGTTGTCGACACCAGTGACCAGAGCAGGGTTTTAAGTTCGCCATTGCCGGTGGAGTCGGTGTAGATATCAACTCGATACTGGGTGTTCGGTTCCGCGTCTATGTCCCAGCTACCGCGCACGCGATCGCTGCGATCAATAAAGAGGTCTGACAGGACCGGCGTATTAACCAGTTCGTTTGGTCCTGTATCCGCGTCATCGGCGGCGCCGCCGTCATTGGCCGTGGCTCCTTCGCCTTCGAATCCCGTACGTACAAGATCGATGGCCATGCCTTCGTTTTCATAGATCGAGTTGCCAACGATCGTATTGTCTATGGCGCTGTCGCCATAAACCTGTACTCCGTCTGAGGGATTCGAGACATCGCCGTTGTAGGCGATAACGTTGCCGTCGCCGGCACCCGTTCCGCCAACCATGTTGTTCGACGAGCTGCTCGTGATGTCTATACCCGCGTTACCGTTGCCGAGGTCCAGCGTCTCGGCCGAATCAGTGCCGATGTAGTTGCCGGTGATTACCGCATCCGAACCGGCGTCAAGGCGAATACCTGCGCCTTTGTTGCTGGCGATAGTGTTGTCGGTGATATGGGTTCCGACGGAGCCAGAGCTACGGATGCCGTCGTACTGATTGCCGATCTCCTGAGTACCTGTGTGGTCTGTACCAATCAGGTTGTTTTCGATCACCGCGCCGGTAGTGCCGAAAGCAACCTCGATTCCGTCACCGATATGGCCGGAAATTACGTTTCCTTCGGCGGCAGTTGAGCCGCCGACCGTGTTGTTGTTGCCGATGATTTCAATACCGTCACCGCCGGCTCCGGTCTCGATGCCCTTGGTGCCGGTAGCGTCTACGCCGATGTAGTTGCCGCGCACAATCGCGTCTTCACCGCGAAGCTGGATGTTGCCTTCGGTGTTGCCGGAAATGATGTTGCGATTAGTCACCGTGCCATCGCCGATTGCGTGGTCGGTTCCATAAATCTCCAGGCCCCAGCCGCCGTTGCCCTGGTCAATCGTTCCGGAGATGTCGGTACCGATATAGGTGCTCGTCAGATTCATATTGGCGGCATCGGACTGAATACCGCTGCCGCCAAAGTTATTGATCACGATGCCGTGAACCACGGCCGAGTTGCCGGTCGTGAACGTCAGGCCGCGTGTCGTAGCGCCGGCGCCAGAGCCGTCAATTTCGATAATGGGCACGCCGCCAATGGCGCCTGCCTGGGTGCCACCGTCAATAGTTATGGTCGTGTACAGATTCTGAAGCGCGCTGTTGAGCTGGATCGAGTACCAGCTGTGGGCAAAGTCCGGATCGATGTCACCGATCAGGCTGTCATTCGCCGCCGTTGTAACGGAGATATTGGCGGTGCTGACCTGACCGCTGATGCCGTCATCCTGGTAGTAAAAGTGTCCAGCGTCGGTAACCGGAATATTGAATTGAATCTGGTCAGCGGAAATACCATTTGCGATTGCGGCATCAATAGCCGTGCGCAGGGAACCGGCACCCGAATCATTGGTGTTGGTCACCGTAAAGACACTGAGCGTGCCGCCCCAGTCAGCGGATGCCTCGAAAGTAAAAGACTCAATTTCGCCAAACTGGTCTTCAAGTACCCAGTTTGCGTCAGCGCCGTTACCCGTGGAATCCCGGCTTGCGGCCACATCAGCGCCCGTGGCGCTACCCAGTCGCTCGACCAGATTCTGGCCGCTTTCGGTGGCCGTTACGTCGCAGCCGTACAGCAGGATATCGGCCCTGTCGCTGAGGTTGTCAGCCCAGCTGGCGATGGCGTCCTGGTGCTGATCAAAGTTTTCGTCAGTAAGAACCGAATTGCCCAGAAACACGTTGCCATCCGCTCCGTGGGAAACGATGTGCAGCGTGTCGATATCGGAGTGGCCCTCGAGGGCAGTATCGATCTGGGTGAACCCGTCAGACTCGTGCTGTATAACAACGATACGGACGTCGTTGACGTCGACGCTGCCATTTTCATGCAGCTGGGCGATGACGTCTTCCGTTGTTCCTTCATAACCCGTCTGGGCAACAATGTCGGCGGTGAGCGATTCGACCATGGTCTCGTAGCCATCGACGTAGTTGTCGACGAATACGAACTGTGTGATCGAATCTTCTTCAGGCTGATCGACTGGATCAATGGCCTCCGAGTCGACCGTTTCGTCGACAGCAGCATCCTCCACAGGCGTTTCTTCAGCCACGAGATCAATCTGGTCTTCTGTGGTCTCGACGAGCTCGGTCTCGGACTCTTCAACAACCACCGGGTCGCTGCTCGCCGCCTGAATGGATTGTTCGATTTCGCCGAGAACGTCATCAACGTCCTGAACCGTGCTCGTTACATCGGCCACAACGTCGCCGTTGTCAGCGGTTTCGGCGGCAGCTGAACTTTCAGCGGCAGGTTCGTTGTCAACGCCGGATGCTGTCGTCTGGTTCTGGTCATCCTGCGCGGGCTCGGAGACCGGCGCTGGTGGAGGCGGTAGATCAGCGCTCTGATCGACCGCCATGTCGGTCATCTCTGCGGGCGCGGCGCCGTCGAAAGCGTAGCGTGCCTCGAGCGGACGGAATTCTGTAGCTCGATCCAGTCCAAGCGATCTACTTGGGCCGGCCGGATCCGGGCGTGTCTCTTCGGCGTTCTCTTCGTCGTTTTTACGCGAACGAAGCAATGCCCCCAATGCCTCTTTTACCGCCATGATTTTCCTGCCGAATCCCGAAGTTGATTAGTTTTGGTGCTAACACCTTCAATCTAATCGGTATTCGCGACCGCAACAGGTTGATCGCGGACCATGAGGAAAATCGCGCTTAAGGCTGTACCGGGACCGGGGGAGTCCCCCATATGTGCAGGGCATTTATCCCTTGTGTGTCAGAATGCCAAAGCCGTTTTGATCGTGTTACCGAGACTGGCAAAGACGGGTTTAAGCACGCTGACCGGCTCCGCATCCACGACAAGTACACCGCGTACGGTTCTCGACAGTGTACTTTCTTCAGCGCTGATGCGGTCCCGTGGCACCAGTACCACCTCGTACCAGGCACCGTTAAGCTGTCGGGTTCCGTCGGCGGTGATCGTCGTCTTGACGTGCCCACCCAGGTGATCAAGCAGGTCCGGTGCCGTAATTTGTGATGTCGCTGCCGGTTGAATCGTCTTGATCGTAAGCTCGACGGGCTCGAGCGCCGGGTCATCGGGTATCAGGGTCGCCGCGGACTCCGGCGTCAGCCGTAGCTGGTCACGGTGATCAACGTAGGTTATGGCTTCGGCATTCTCGAAGTTGGTGAATTGCGCCAGTACCTGGGAGCTGTTGATCCAGCTGCCGGGTTTGTTGCTGTTGGCGACATGGACGGCAAAACCACTCACCGGCGCGACGATTTTCTGGTCGGCGATCCGCTGCTCAAGAGCGGCTATCAGAACCTGCTGACGTTTGCGCTGTTCGACAAGTATCGCTCGTTCACTGCTCCCGGAAGAGCCTTGATCACTCTTTAGCTTAAGGTCAATCGCTTTGAGCTCGACGCGAGCTAGCTCAAGAGTCTTGTCAATATCGGTTGAGTCGAGTGACAGAAGTACGTCACCGCGGTCGAACCACTTTCCTTCTTCGAGAAAGTTGTCAACAACACGTCCGGCATCTCGAACAAACACCGAAGGAACATCCGCAGGCTGGATCAGTGCAGTGGAAGTCACCGTGGTCTTTAGCGGCAGCGTCAGCATAAACCACATGGCGGCGGTGGTTGCGACGAGACCGAGGTTCCATGGAGTCAGTCGTAGTCTACCGGGTTGTTTTAACACGGGCATAAGCATCTCGATGCTGGGGAAAATAATGAAACGAATCACAACAAATGCCATCAACAGCAGGCCTGCAACCTTGAAAAGCATTGCATAGAGCAGTGCCGCCATGCCGACATAGAGCAGCACCCGGTAGAGCCAGGTGGCGACGCCGTAAATGATCAGCCGTCGCTCTGTGATCCGAGGGAAAATTTCAGGAACGGGTTCGTCAACGCCAAACAGCGCGCGCATGGCCCACCATTTGGAAAGAGCGAAGGCGCGCGGCTGCAGGTTTTCAATCCCGGTAAGGTCAGCCGCGACGTAGTAGCCGTCCCAACGCATAAACGGGTTTGCGTTGATAAAAAGAGACAGCGCAAGCGAGGTTGTGGAGGCGAACAGCAGGCTGGTTCGGACAAATCCGTCAGGCGTGATGCACCAGAGCGCGAGGGCAAAGATCGCAACAACAATTTCGCTCAGGACTCCGGCGGCGCCAACAAACGCTCTGTCGTAACGTGACGTGAGTCGCCATGCAGCTGTGGTGTCCGTGTACATAAACGGCCAGACCATGAATATCGCAACGCCTATCGACGGTACGTCGAGTCCCTTCGCCCTGCAGGCCCACGCGTGTCCGAGTTCGTGGAAGATTTTGATCAATACCAGAACAAACAGAAGTTGCGGTACCGCAGCCGGATTGAGAAGCACACGAACCGCGGCGGTGAACTCGTCGACGTGCCTGAAGATGTGAATCAGCGTGAAGACAAGCACAGCAAGCACGATCACTCTGCCGATGCGGCTCATGACGGCGCGGGGCAGCCAGAGCGTTTTGTCAAGAAACACATTGGGACATACGAGCGGTATGCGCCACATTCCAAACTTTTTCCACGCAGGAACGCCTGCCGCCCCGTTCAGGGACACATGCATGAGCAGGTCAGCCTCGCCGAGATGCTGGTACAGGCGTTCGACATCACCGGCGTCGGCGTCAAGCGTCGTCTGTTGCCTGATGTCGGCTGCGATCGAATCCGGTGTGCCGAGAGACCATCGACGGATGATTTCGTAATCAAGCCAGCCAATCCTGGAATAGCGATTGTTGAGCGGGTCGTGCAGC
>CALHMG010000292.1 GCA_938034705.1 uncultured Gammaproteobacteria bacterium | reverse complement strand
GTGTCACAGAAAAGCGACTAGCAAAAGTCGTTGACGAAGGATGGGGCGAATATTACGCGCCAGTGATGTATAAGCTTTTTGAGAAGTAAGGCATAAAAAACAACAGGGTATCTGGCGAAATGGACACTCGCTGGTAGCTCTGAATATTGACGCGCACCTGGGCGGGTGTGCAAAGGGAGCAATCATGAATACAACGGTTCGCCGGTTGGCGATCGGTGTCGTCTCGACAATTTTGTGTTGGGCCGCACCGGCGTCTGCCATTGAGTTTCAGGATGTCACTACATCTTCGCTGCAGGGCCGTGCGGTCTCAGCCGAATCCTGGGGAATCGCCTTCGGCGACATCAACGGTGACGACTGGCCCGACATGGTTATGGGTAACCATCGCAACCGGGCGTCGATCTATCTGAATCAGGGTAATGGCGTGCTGAGTAATGTTGTGACGACCGCGGGTCGTGACATTCCGCTGCTGCTCAATCGTTTCCAGGACGAGCACATGTTCGGTCTCGGGGATGTCGATGGTGATGGCGACGATGATCTTGGCGAGAATCGCAGCCACGACATCTGGTTGAGCAACAACGGAATCTTCCAGAACACCGGTAGCGTGTCCCAGGAAAACATGGCGTACCGTTCGACCGTATGTCCGAACGACGATTTCTACCCCCTGGGTTTTGATGAGGACCAGGACTTCGGACTCGACTTCGCCTGCCATCGTCCGGCGACGGCCTTTACTCGCGTCAGTCCCACGATCGCGCACCTGATGGATCTTCGAAGTGATGACTTCGACGGCGACGGTTTGCTCGACGTAGTTGCCGTGCGCGGCAGCTATTTCATGCAGGATGCGGCCAGGGTAAACGCCACGCGCATCGAAGCTCAGTTTGCGCCTTTCGAGGGACAGAACAGTTTCACCTTTACGGCGACGCCACCTCTGGTTATATCGGTATGGCCGCGTCGTGCGCTTCGGGATAACGCCACGCTGAACGGTTCCGGCACCGTTGGCGGAATCGACTTCACTCTGGCCGGTGGTGTCTGGACCGTAACGGGAGCCCAGGCGCACATCATGATCACCGCAGCGTCTGGCGTATCGGCGCCGAGTCCGCTGAGCAATCCACGCAATACCGATGCGCCGCTTTTGCCAACACTGTTGCGGGCAACGGGTAACGGTAACTGGCAAAACGCGACCTCGGCATCAGGTTTCAATACCCAGGTTCGTTGCGCCGCCGTGACGACGGGTGACTTCGACAATGATATGGATGTGGACGTTTATTTTGGCTGCCGTGGTGGCGGGGTCAACATTCCGAATATTCTTTACGAGAACAACGGCAACGGCGTGTTCTCCCAGGTTGCCAACGCCGGCGGTGCCGCGGGTGTTGTTGGTGGTGCGCGCGGTGACGGCGCCGGCACGACGGCCGAAGTTGTTTCAGGTGACTACAACAACGACGGTTTCCTCGATCTTGCAGTGACCAACGGCCACAACGATGTTGCCCTGCGTCAGGGCGGTCCTCACCAGTTGTTCAGAAACGTCGGCAACGGCAACAACTGGATCCAGCTGAAGCTGCGCGGCACGGCACCTGCGTATGACGCGCTGGGCGCCAAGGTCACGGCGGTTGCCGGGGGCGTGACCCAGGTGCGACTGCAGGATGGTGGTAACCATCGCTCATCGCACAACCTGCAACGCGTTCACTTTGGTCTTGCGTCTAACTCATCGGCAGACATAACCGTCGTCTGGCCTAACGGGCAGACCGAGACGTTCAACAATCTTGGCGCGAATCAAATCTATGACGTTAACCAGAACGGTAGCGCGACTCCGATAACACTGTCGGCGGTCGCCGAGCTGTCACCACCTTCGGGAAATGACGACTGCGGCCAGTCGACAATTTTCAGTTCACTCGATCAGGCTATGTTTCTGTATCAGACGTCATGCGGCTCGAACAACTGGAGCGTGCGGGTATCCCCCGGTGGCGTCAGCAATGTTCAGTTCGTTGGCAAGCTCGTAGCCACCAACGGCGGCACTATTGGTGCCGTGAACGGCATCAGTATCGAGGGGAACGACCAGCTGACTTCAAGCGCATCTGAGGTGAGTTTTACCCTGAACACCGCCGGCGCCGGAGTCGACGGATTCAACTTTCAGTTAACGGGTGATGCGTGTCTCTATCTGGATGCGCCTTCGAACATTCCCGTGCTGGTCGGACCGGGCCACCATCGCCTGTTTGACAGGGGCATAAATCCGCGCACGCTCCAGCCGTGTTCTCCACCGCAATCGATAACGCTGTCTTTGCAGGATGTCTCGGGTAATGAAGGCGACGGAACCATTAACGGTTTACTGACTCTGTCGGCGCCATCGAGTTCGCCTGTCAGCGCGACGGTGTTCACGCAGGCCGGCACCGCCACGGGCGGCAGCGACTATTTCGGTTTTACGTCCAACGTGACGGTTCCCGCCGGTCAGACCCAGGCTCAGATACCGGTTGGCATTGTCGACGATCAGACTGTTGAGGGAGATGAGACCTTCCGTTTGCGGATGGTCAACCCTGTCGGTGGAACTATCGCCGACAACATCGGCGTCGTCACCATCGTCGACAATGACACGGGTGGCTCGGCTGCACTGTCTGTGGCGGACATCACCGTTAACGAAGGTACCGGCCAGGCTTTGGTGACCGTCAGCCTGAGTCAGCCTGTAAACGCTTCGGTAGTTCTGTTTACCCGGGCGGGCACCGCAACCGGGGGCAGTGATTACTTCGGGTTCACCACAGCGGTCAATTTCACGGGCGGGCAGACAACGCGCCAGGTGACGATAACGCTGGTCAACGACACCGTGGCCGAGAGTCAGGAGACCTTCGAGGTTCGTCTCACCAATCCTTCGGGAGCGACGATTGCGACGCCGTCAGCGGTGATCACCATCGACGACGACGATTGATCCCGCAGTGATCGACAGGCAGCCGGCAGCATCAAGGTCCGTGCCTGTCGATCGCGGCTGCCACCGCGGACTTTGGTGTTGTCTGTCGGCGGCAGCGAACTGCGGGTTGTCTACTTAGCTCCAAAAGAGGGCGCGTCGACATTTTCCAGGTCTACCAGGTCGCCGGCGCCATCGTAGCGGTACAGGCGTTTTTTCAGCCTCGGGTAGTCGCTTACATCGTGCTTCAGACGCTGACCAACGACTATGCATTTGAGCGTCGTCGTGCCCGTATTACTCATGGTGTGAGCGAGTCCGCCGGCGGGGTAGCCGATGAAATCTCCTGACTCAACCGCGTATTCAGTTTCATCGATCGTCACCGTCGCGGTCCCCTCGAGTACGTAAACGCACTCTTCCTCAAAAAAATGAACGTGATACTCGGTAGATTCATGACCGGGTTCAATTTCGATGATGTGAAAGCCGATATTGCTCAGGCCGGTAAGGTCACCCAGTGATTTATTGACGCGAATCGCGTTGGTATTGAGAAAGTGTGCTTTTTTCAGGCCCGGCATCGCGTCGATGTCAGCTTTTTTGACGATGTAATTCATTGTGATCTTTGTGCTTCCTTCTGAGGACTTTTGTGCACCCGTTCGCTGGCTGGACGACTGTCGAAAACAGACGTCGGCGCCCACGTTCAAGCGTTTTTGATCTCGACACAGTTTCGCATAGGGAGAAATCCTGCACGTTTCGGTCGCCGGTGCCCCCGCGGTCTCGAGCCTCGCGGGCTCGATCGGTTCGGCTGGCCGGGATGGCGATGGTAAACTCCCAGGCAGGCCAAAAGACGTCATAACGATGTCTTCACGCTAACTTGTCACTGGGTGAATCTGACCTTAGCCTGCTGGCCGAAGCGTGAATCAGTACGAACAAGTCCGGGGTTGGCTTGAGGTTGGCTCGAGGTTGGCTCGAGGTTGGCTCGAGGTCGTTATAAACCGAGGCATCTGGTTAGTAAAGTAGATGGGCGATCAGGTTAGACGGGACAGACAGGGTACACGAGGTACACAGGAATGAAGCGACGCGAACTGCTGCGATCGGTGGCGACACTGAGCCTGGCCGGGGGACTGATTCAGCCGGTAACGGGAACTGCCGTTGCGGGTGAGTATGCGGTGACACGGTCAGACGCCGAAGGGCCTTACTATCCGCGTGTCGACATACCGCTGGACACCAATCTGCGACTGGGTGAAGGGTTCACCGGGGAACCGCTGCAGTTTGCCGGACGTGTGATTGACACGACGGGACAACCTGTTGATGCGGCCCGTGTTGAGATCTGGCAATGCGACGGCAACGGTATCTATCCACATCCGGCGGCTCCTTCCAATGAAGACTTCGATTCTCTTTTCAGGGGGTTTGGTGCCATGAACTGCACCGAGCGCGGTGAGTTCTCCTTTGCAACGATTGTTCCTGTGCCCTATACCGGGCGGCCACCGCATATCCACGCCAAAATTCATGTCGCTGGCGCAGAACGGCTTACAACGCAGGTATATCTCGAAGGGTTCCGTGGCCCACGAAAACGAAAGATCACGCTCGCCGAATCCAGTAACGGCTATGTGGCTAACTTCGATTTTGTACTGGGGTAGACCGGATAAGATGCCAGTACAAACAGCAGTCGCCAGTCAGCCGATTCCGTGGGGTCGATATCTGCGATAACACGTGAGTCGTCAGACAGCCGGTTTCTCGAGTGGGTTAAGGGGGCTCACTGAAGAACCGGGCTGTTCCCGAGGCCGGACGTGATCGGCCAACGGCGCTCGCGAAGTGGCCAGAAGATCTCCAGCTCAAATGAATTCGACTCCCCCTGACAGACAAGCCAAGTCTACCTATCGTCCTGATATCGACGGCCTGCGGGCCTTTGCCGTGCTGGCTGTGTTTTTGTTTCACTGCGATATTTCCATCGCGGCTGGTGGCTACATCGGGGTTGACGTCTTTTTTGTCATCAGTGGCTATTTGATCACCGGGATCATTGCCCACGAAATCACGAACAACAGCTTCACTTTAAAAGGCTTTTACTATCGCCGTTTGCTTCGCCTGGCACCCGCGCTGATCGTGACACTTGTGCTGACGTTGATGGTTGGCGCGATTGTGCTCGAAGTGCTTGAGTTTGACCGGCTCGGGAAAGAAGCGGCGGCATCCATGGTCGGTCTGGCTAACCTGCTGTTTGCCCGGGAGCAGGACTATTTTCTCGAAACGACAGATGCGGCGCGTCCGCTGCTGCATCTATGGTCCCTGGGTATTGAGGAACAGTTCTACTTTGTCTGGCCCGCGTTGCTGACACTGCTGCTCACGCGAAAGCCCGGTGCCACTGTGTTTGTGGTCATCTTGTCTATTGTTGTCTCGGTGGTCTGGTCTGAGCATCTGCTCAAGCTGGCGCCGACCGAGGCGTACTTTCTGCCACACACCCGCGCGTTTGAGTTGATGATTGGCGCAGGTATTGCCCTTTACGGTAGCGCGGTCATGCGGATTGCAACTGATCGCAGATTTTTTGCCGAGCTGGGTTCGATACTTGCGGCTATCAGTCTGTTCGCGATGGTGTTCGTGTTCAATGAAAAGACTCCCTTTCCGGGTTACGTGGCTTTGGCGCCGTGTGTTGCAACGGCCGTACTGATTCTGTTTGCGCCAGGCACGGTGGTCGGACGTGTGCTTGGCATGCGGTGGATTGTTCTGACCGGGCTGATCTCTTATCCGCTGTATCTTCTGCACCAGCCGATGATCGTCTTTACCGAAATTTTCGTTGAGAGTATTTCGCCCTGGCTATTGTTTGGTCTGTTGTTTCCGCTCGCATGGATTGGAGCCTGGTTGATTTACATCGGCCTGGAGAAACCGGTTCAGCGATTGCGTTTCGCACCTAAGGAAAGCAGACGGCCGCGAGTCGCGGTTTGCTCGCTACTGGCCGCGGCGCTGGCTGTGCTCGTGTCTGGCTTTGTGATCGGCAAGGCAGACGGGTTTCCCGGAAAGTTCCGCGCATTTAACGCCTTCGCCGCCGACATCGAAGCCGACACGCAGAGTGTGTTTCACTCCCGTCTGCCTCAGGGAACCATCATCAACGGCGCACGTGACACCGCAAGAGTGCTGGTTTTTGGTGACTCGATTGCGCAGGACTACATCTATCCACTTTCGCGCGCGCTTGATGTACCTGTCGAGAACTTCGACATCATTACCCGCGGTGGGTGCGTCATGGTAAAGGATGTCGACTTTCACGATCTGGATGCATCGGGGCTGTCCTGTGAGCAACTGCGTAACGATGTTTACGGGCTCACCGACCGTTACGACCTGGTTGTTTTTACGCAGTACTGGCAGGCCTATCAGGGGCGAATAAGAAACGCGCCAGATGTTTCGGATATCCAGCGCTGGCGGCCGTTTATCAAGAGCACTCTGGCGCATTTCAAGCCGCTGACGAACAAAATTCTGATTCTTGCCTCACACCCCACCGTCCAGAGCGAGAAAACGTTGCACAAGAACATGCTGTTGACCGAGAGCGCGTATCAACAGCATCTGGTGACGCTGAAGCAGGTTCCGCCGCGAGGCGTCAGAAAAGAAGATCACTTCTTCGCCCAGTTCGATGACGAAACGACTGATGTGGTTCATATGACAGACGTGTTTTGTTGCGAACTGCACCGGGACGATCGATCCTATTTCCGTGATGCACTGCATCTTTCGCGAACGGGCGTGGACTACGCCACGACGAAACTGACAAGCAGACTTGCGTCGTATCGCGAATGGCTAACAGGCCCTGGATCCCTAAAAGAGGCCAACTGATCCTTTCGTACAGTTAGTTTGCCAGCCGATTACGCCGCTGTCCGGGCACGGTTGTTTCAACGCTCAAACGGTACCGGATCGACGTAAGGAAGTCGGGCCTTGCCCTTGGTCTGCACCGCGCCTGCGTTTCGCACATACCGATTCTCATCACCGGCGCGATTCTCAAACGCCCAGTGCGGTTCGCCACCGGTGACTTTCTGAATAAACAGACGCTCC
Source organism: uncultured Gammaproteobacteria bacterium (assembly GCA_938034705.1). Classification (GTDB taxonomy): domain Bacteria; phylum Pseudomonadota; class Gammaproteobacteria; order Arenicellales; family CALHMG01; genus CALHMG01. Next base: position 1,888 of record CALHMG010000292.1, on the reverse strand, counting down.
TGCTGGCTTTGCTGGGCGAGCACGGTAATTTCGTCCGGGTCCCAGTCGGTGAGCAGTTCGACCTTGAGTTCATTCGTGTCCGGGTGGGTTGCAGCAATGTTGTTCAACTCGAGCGGATCTTCGTTGAGGTCGAACAACATGTCGGGTTGTCCGTGGGTATAGATCAGCTTCAGATCGTCTTTTCTGAGCATGCGCACGGGTGCGCAGGTGCCTTCACCGGTGTATTCAGAGATGACGGTATTGTCCCATCGGCTTGTGTCGCCCGACATCAGCGGCACCAGACTGTCACCGTCGAGCAGGCCAGGGCCTTCAACCGGTTTGCCGTCGGTGGCCATATCCATCATGGTTGGTACGAGATCGACGAGTGAACACAGCGATGCGCTGCGTGTCGCTGCGGAAGGCTTTCGCGGATCGCGGACAATCAAAGGAACTCGAGTAGATCTTTCGAAAAACGCCTGCTTGTACCACATGCCGCGTTCGCCCAGCATTTCGCCGTGGTCCGCTGTAAAGATGACGATGGTGTTGTCATCAAGACCGGTCGCCTTGAGTGTTTCCATGATACGTCCGACCTTGTCATCAACATACGAGCACATGCCGTAGTAGGCGTGACGCGCCGTGCGGATGTGTTCATCAGTGACGGTGTGACGATCCCGTGCGTGGGCGTAGTAGAGCCAGCGGCTGAACGCATCGAGGTCTTGTTCCGGGATGGCGGGTACATCGGGCATGTCGATGTCGGCGTGATCGTAAAGGTCCCAGTATTTGTCGGTGGTCACAAAAGGCGAGTGTGGATGGGTGAATGAAATGGTCAGGAAAAACGGTTTGTCCTTTTTGTATCGGGCCATGTCGAAAATGCCCTGGAGACCGAAAAATTCGACCTCGTCGTCGTAGTCGATTTGCAACGAACGTTTGCACTGGCCGCCTTCGATAACACCGCGCATGCTGATCCCGGTAGGGCGGTCACCCTGGGTCCAGTCGGGCGTCCACGCAAAGTTGGACGGATAGATATCGGTTGTGAGACGTTCATCAAAACCGTGAATCTGGTCCGGGCCGATAAAGTGCATCTTTCCACAGAGCGCGGTGTGGTAGCCGACGCTTCGCAGGTAGTGAGCCATGGTCGGCACGCCAGCCGGCATCTCAACTGCGTTGTCCCAGGCGCCGATCGAATTGGCGTAACGCCCGGCAAGCATTGAGAAGCGTGCGGGGACGCACAGCGGAAAGTTGCTGTACGCGTTTTCGAAAACCGTGCCGCCTTGTGCCAGTGCATCAATATGCGGCGCCTTCACAAGCGGGTGTCCGTACGCAGGGAGTACCTGGGGCGCCATCTGGTCAGCCATGATGAGTAAGATATTTGGCTGTGCGGTCATGATCGGGATCTCCGGTTAATGCTGGACAGGCGAGCCTGGGTGGCTGGCCCTAGTATCACTGTTGGCAAAGGCAGCGGCCGCTCTCGATGCTGATCTTGTCGTGCATTGAAACGCTGCGCTGCCTGCGCAGGCGCTTCGGGTGGCAATGGTGTAATTTGAAGGCACGCGTTGCTCTAGACAATGGCGCTATTTCCAACCTGAGGAGGTTAGATATGAAATCAATTTCTCGCGGTGCACTCGCGCTGCTGGCCGTATCGTTGATTACGGTCACGGGCGCGGCTGCAGCCGACTATCCCAAAAAGGCGATCAAGCTGATCGCTCCCTATGGTCCAGGCGGTGCATCTGACCTGGCTGCTCGAGCGCTTGCAGGCTCTGCGACGCCATTTCATGAGCAGGCAATGATCGTGCAGAACAAGACCGGCGCCGCGGGCGTTACCGGCTCGAACTTTGTGGTCAACAGCAAAGCCGATGGCTACACGCTGCTGCTTGCGCGCGTGGGTTCTCAGGTCGGCGTGCCGGCCATC
>CALHMG010000291.1 GCA_938034705.1 uncultured Gammaproteobacteria bacterium | reverse complement strand
GCCCATGGTACTGGGTTGGGTTTGCTCTTCACAATTCAATCCTTATAATCCGCCGATGGAACGCATAGAAGACGCCCTCACTTTCGACGATGTCCTGCTTGTGCCCGCTTATTCAGCGGTTCTGCCAAGGGACGTCAACCTCCACACGCGCCTCAGTCGGGGCATTGAACTGCACATCCCGCTGCTGTCAGCGGCGATGGATACCGTTACCGAATCGGGCGCGGCTATCTGTCTCGCCCAGGAAGGCGGTATCGGCGTCGTTCACCGCAATCTGACCCCTGAAGGTCAGGCCAATCAGGTGCGACTCGTCAATAAGTTCGAGGCCGGCATCATCGGTGACCCGATCACCGTGTCTGCAAGCACCTCGATCCGCGAGGTCATGGAACTGACCCGGTCGAACAATATCTCCGGCGTGCCCGTCATCGACAACGGCAAGCTCTCCGGCATCGTGACCAGTCGCGATCTTCGCTTTGAAACCCGCCTCGATGAAACCGTCAAGGCGGTGATGACACCTCGAGACAGGCTCGTGACTGTCAAAGAAGGGGCCGGCAAATCGGAAATTCAGTCGCTGCTGCACGAACACCGTATCGAAAAGGTGCTGGTTGTTGACGACGACTTTAATCTGCGCGGTCTGATCACGGTTAAAGACATACAGAAATCAACCGACTTCCCCAACGCGTGCAAGGACGAGCACGGCCGCCTTGTTGTTGCGGCAGCCGTTGGCGTCGGTGCCGACACCGACGAGCGCGTTGAGCGTCTGGTCGAAGCTGGCGTGGACGCCATTGTTGTGGACACCGCGCACGGGCATTCGGCAGGCGTGATTGATCGCGTCCGGGAAATCAGTCGTGGCGTCAGTGGCGTTGAAGTCATTGCCGGCAACATTGCGACCTATGAAGCGGCCAGGGATCTGATTGATGCCGGCGTCGACGCGGTTAAAGTCGGTATCGGCCCCGGTTCGATCTGCACGACACGTATGGTGGCAGGCGTTGGCGTACCGCAAATCTCGGCAATCATGAACGTCGCTAAAGGCGTTGGTGACGAAGTGCCGATCATCGCGGACGGCGGCGTAAGATTCTCAGGCGACTTTGCAAAGGCGCTGGCCGCCGGCGCAAGCAGCGTGATGATGGGTGGAATTTTCGCGGGCACCGATGAAGCACCGGGCCAGATCGAGATGTATCAGGGGCGTTCCTACAAGAGCTATCGGGGCATGGGATCGCTCGGTGCCATGGCCCAGGGCTCCAAGGATCGCTATTTTCAGGAAGGGCAAAGTGCGGACAAGCTGGTGCCTGAAGGCATCGAAGGGCGTGTGCCTTACAAAGGCCCGATGACCAACATTATCCATCAAATGACCGGCGGCTTGCGGGCCAGCATGGGATACACCGGTTGCGGCACGCTCGAAACGTTGCGCAAGACGGCCAAGTTTGTTCGCATCACCAATGCCGGTATTCGTGAGAGTCATGTCCATGACGTCACGATCGTCAAAGAAGCACCCAACTATCAGGTCGACGGTTGAGCGGCTCGTTAAAACATTCAGACAATCATCCCGACTCGAAGGAACGACATGCTGACGACGGACTCGAGTAAAACCCGCGAAACGAACGTCGACGTGGGAGAAGTGCTCGCTGGCACGATCGATCCTCGTTCAGACCGAATTCTGATTCTCGACTTCGGTGCGCAGTACACCCAGCTCATCGGTCGCACGATCCGTGAGATTGGTACCTATTGCGAGATTCATCCCTGGGACGTGGACGACGCGTTCATTCGAGATTTTGGCGCACGCGGCATTGTGCTTTCGGGTGGCCCTGCGTCGGTGACAGAGGGTGACGAGGACACTCCGGTCGCGAGGCCGTGTGTTTTTGGGCTCGGTGTGCCTGTACTCGGGATCTGTTACGGCATGCAGACCATGGCCGCGCAGCTTGGCGGTGAGGTGGAAACAGCCGATCACCGCGAATACGGCTACGCGCGCGTTGACGTACGCGGCACCTGCACGTTGTTTGACGGGCTCAATGACGGTGAGCCCGGAGAGACCGCGCTTGATGTCTGGATGAGCCACGGCGACCGTGTCGTGCGCGCGCCGGACGGATTCGACATCGTCGCGAGCACCGAGGCGGCTCCCGTCGCCGCGATCGCCGATGCCGCACGGAATTTCTACGGCGTGCAGTTCCACCCCGAGGTCACCCATACAAAACAGGGCCACGAAGTCCTGCGCCGGTTTGTGGTCGATGTCTGCCAGTCGTCAACCGGCTGGAACCCCGGCAACATCGCCGATAGCCTGATCAACTGGGCACGCACGGAAGTTGGCGACGATCATGTCATTCTGGGCCTGTCGGGCGGCGTTGACTCATCTGTCGCGGCGGCCTTGCTGCATCGCGCAATCGGCGATCGTCTGACCTGCATTTTCGTTGATAACGGCCTTCTGCGACTGAACGAAGCCGAGCAGGTGATGCAGACGTTCGCAAGAAATCTGGGCGTACGGGTCATTCACGTAGACGCGAGCGAGAAGTTTCTGGGACGCTTGAGCGGCGTAACTGACCCCGAGGCCAAACGCAAAGTTATTGGCGAAACGTTTATCGAGGTGTTCGACGCCGAGTCGTCAAAGATCGAGGGCGTGAAATGGCTCGCCCAGGGCACGATCTATCCAGACGTTATCGAATCGGCCGGCTCAAAGACCGGCAAAGCCAAGGTCATCAAGTCACATCACAACGTTGGCGGTCTGCCCGACTACATGAAGCTCAAGCTGCTTGAGCCGCTGCGTGAGCTCTTTAAGGACGAGGTGCGCAAACTCGGCGTGGAACTGGGGCTCGCCTCCGAGATGGTCTATCGGCACCCGTTTCCAGGCCCGGGCCTTGGCGTTCGCATTCTGGGCGAGGTCAAAGCCGAATACGCAGAGATATTGCGTCAGGCTGATCATATTTTCATTACCGAACTGCGCAATGCCGGCTGGTACGACAAGGTCAGTCAGGCGTTTGTAGTGTTTTTGCCGGTCAAGTCGGTTGGCGTCGTTGGCGACAACCGCGCCTACGACTACGTGGTATCGGTGCGCTCCGTGACCACCGTCGATTTCATGACAGCGACCTGGTCACATTTGCCCTACGACCTCCTTGAGCGGGTTTCGAGTCGCATCATGAACGAGGTTCGTGGCGTCAGCCGCGTCGCCTATGACATCTCGAGTAAGCCGCCCGCAACCATTGAGTGGGAGTGACGACCCCCGGGTTGTATCCGGTGCCGCGTAAACTGCAGCGATGATCTATCTCAAAGACCGCAAGCTACTGTTCATTAAGACTGGCAAAACAGCCGGTACCAGTATCGAGATTGCGTTGTCCTGTAACGCGGGTCGCGATGACATCGTGACGCCTTTTGGGTCGTTTGCCGACGAACTCAAGCGCGACGAAGTCGGCGGGCACTTTCCGGTGAACTGGGCCGTCAATCCTGAAGACGAAGCGCTGGCTTGTGACAAGTTCAGGGCACTTAAAACCTTCAACAAGGCAGGGCGTCTTCCGGACGGCAAGATCGAAGCCTTCAGAGGTGAACGGGTCGTGCGCAGCCACGCCCGCGCGGATGAAATTGTCGACGCTTTTGGCATCAGCTTTCTTGAAGACAACCATGTGGTGTCGGTGTGCAGGCATCCGTATGACCGCCTGGTTTCAGGCGCCTATTTTCGTGATGACGCACACGGTGACGATGCGTCATTTCGGCAAACCATAGCCAAGCTGCTGGATCGCAAAAAGCCACAAGGTTACGGTCACTATTATTACAACGACACACTCGTTGCGGACACGATCCTTCGATACGAACATCTGGAAGAGGACTTAAGCGCCCTTGAGTCTCGATTTGATCTGCAGCTTGTTGAAAATCTGCCGCGTACCAAACACACGTATCGAACAGACCGCAGGCCGGCGGCGGAAATTCTGACGTCGGCCGAAAAAGACCGCTGCTATGAGCTTCACAAGGTGTTCTTTGAAGCGTTCGACTATGAACGGTAGTCGCGTCAACGTTATGCGAAGTGCGGATCCGTGTTAGATCAAGACACCTCCTACATGCAGCGCGCGCTGGAGCTCGCTCGCGAAGCGGCCGAGAACGGCGAAGTGCCGGTCGGTGCGTTGATTGTGCGCGACGGCCATGTTCTTGGTGAGGGATCCAACTCACCGATTGGTGGACACGATCCCAGCGCTCACGCCGAGATCAACGCGATCAGGGACGCGGCAAGAAGAACCGGCAACTACCGTCTCACGGGAGCCACGCTCTACGTCACGCTTGAGCCCTGCTGCATGTGCGCCGGCGCGATCGTGCACGCGAGGCTGGCGCGCGTGGTGTATGGCGCTGATGACCCGCGGGCGGGCGCGGTGAGATCGAAGTTCGAGCTGCTTTCCAGTCCCGTACTTAACCACCGATGCGAGTGGCATGCCGGGGTCGAGGCCGACACGGCCGCGAAGCTACTGCAGGATTTTTTTGCCGAGCGCCGAACGCCCCGGCGCTGATTTGCTTCAGGCCGTTGCGCAAGAGGCGCAGGCCCGGATCTGGCGAACTAGAGCCAGGTGACGTTGCCGTTGTTGCCGTCGCGTCGCTTGACGGGTTCAGCGCGATAGTCAGACCGCGTGTTTTCGGTCTGCAGCAGAACGTTGTAGTAGGAGCGAACACGCGACACCAGCTGAACCGCCTCGTCGCCACGAGCGCGTCCGAAACGGGTCTGCTTGTAGTACTCGCGTTCCTTGAGCAGCGGCAGGTAACGTTTTACGTCCCGCCAGCTGTCGGCGTCGCCGTTGTAAGTACGAGTGAGCTGTCGCGCATCGTCGACGTGACCGGGCCCAACGTTGTACGACGCCAGCGCCATCCACAGACGGTCGGCGCCCTCGACATCGGTCGATACGCGGTCAGTGAGCATCTGCAGGTAGCGTGCTCCGGCCATGATGCTTTCATAGACGTCTTCACGATCCGCCTTGAGCTGCCGTGCGGTCGCCTTGGTCAGCTGCATCATGCCGCGCACACCGGTGTGGGATTCCGCAGTCGGATTCCACATTGATTCCTGGTAGGACAGAGCCGCCACCAGACGCCAGTCGACGTCGTAGCGATGTCCGGCTTCGATGAACATATGCCTGAAGCGTGGAAGCGTGTCTTCGATTCGCTTGCGAAAGACTTTCAGATTCAGATAGGTCTGGTGGTTGGTCGAATCAAAATAACGTTCGGTCAGTTTGCCGATAACACCGTGTCGACCAACCTCTTCGAAAAACATGTCGGCCTCGGCGATGAGGGCAACATCGGCTTCGGGATTGAACGCCCAGGCGATGTCGGCGGGCTGGGTAAACGTCATGCCGCTTTTGATGAAACTGCTTTGCTGACGCATGACGCTCAGCGTCTTGCTGTCGACCACGGTGACGTCAATCTTGCCTTCGTTGACCGCCCGAACGAGCTGTTCCTCGTCGGTGGTGCTGCTGATTTCCCAGCGCACCAGCGGGTGCTGCATGGTTACATTCTGGAGCAGGGCGACCGCGGCGCTTCCCGATGGGACAACGATGTGACGGCCAACGAGATCAGCTGCTTTTTCGACCGGCTTATCAAGTGAGCTCGTTACGACCTGGAACTTGCGTTGTGTGAACGACGCTGAGGTCGAGAGGTCGGCACGGTTCGCGGTTTGTTCGTCGATGGCGCCGGCACCCATATGGAATTTGCCGTCTCGAACAAGGCTGAGAAGTTCGGTGGGCGTATCCGCAACGGCAACTTCCAGCTCTACCCCGAGCCTGTCGGCGAACCGCTTCAATAGATCGTGTTCAAACCCTGAGAAGTCGCCGCTGCCCTGGAAGTAGGTGGTGTACCCGCGACGCGTCACGACCTTGAGTGTGCCGCTTGCCTGAATGTCGGCGAGCGAATGCGTAGCTACAGGCGCAACAGGAAGCGGTCCGGGATCACGCGCGAGTGCGGCAATCATCGGAACAACCACCATTAGCGCGCCAACGCGCCGCAGTGGCTTCAGTGACTTGGTGAGTCGAAGCTCAGTCATGGAGCGGATCGTTCTCTCTTTTTGGATTCAACACAGCCAGTATCTGATCGGCGGTACTGGATGGTCTGGTATCTGGATCACAGTCGTTCACATTGTAATTACATCGCGCTGTTTAGGGTGAAAAACGGTGTGATTCGCACCACATTAAGGGCGACTCAAATGGGTGAATTTCGCGTAAAAATCGGGCATCGCTGTGGTTTGGCTATTTCCTCGGCAATCCAGGGGCACCGTCCGTTTATGAAACAATCCATCGATGTCGACTCATCTCACACACTTTGCGATCAACACCGACGACGTCGCAACTACCCGGACGTTTTATACGAAGGTGTTTGGCTGGACGTTCCGGGAGTACGGATCATCTGACTTTGTTCAGATCATCGACGAGAGATCCGGTAACCCGATGGGCGCGATTCAACAGCGCCGCAAACTCTTACCCGAAGACCCGACGCTTGGCTTCGAATGCAGTTTCGGTGTCGACGACATCGACGACACCAAAGCGCGTGTGCTCGAAGCGGGTGGGAAACTGTTGATGGATCGATCTGCGATACCGGGCGTTGGATATCTCATCGCGTTCCAGGACCCCGGTGGCAATCCCGTGCTGGCCGTGCAGTACGATACGAACGCGGCTTGATAAGAGCCGGTGACCGGATGAGTCGCTCTCGATTCGATAGAGCGAGCCGCGCGAGCGACTGGAAGCGCGATGTCCCAGGGCCATGCCAATCACCTTCAGCCGTGATAGGATCGCGGCCACGGAGAGGTACCGAAGTGGTCATAACGGCGCAGACTCGAAATCTGTTGGTGGCGCAAGCCGCACGTGGGTTCGAATCCCACCCTCTCCGCCATACTCAGCGGTTGGTCTGACCCTCAACCCGCGGTCTGCGCCCCGAGCCCACCCGGCCACAAGGCCGTATTCCTCAAGACGACCCCAGCATCTGCAGCCATCGTTGCGTCGCCCGTTGCGAGCGCAGATGGATCACCGTCAGGTGGCCAAATTCGGGTTGGCGAAACAGCTCGAGATATTCACGGCGATATTTGCTGTGGGTCCGCAAACCCCAGAGCAGGATTGAGTCGCGGCTGAAAAATGTGTCGCGCCAGTTTTCGACATTGTCATTCCAGAGCCTTTTACGGCCGATGATTCGTGAGAACGTTCGCTTGAGCAATCGAATCATGACCACGGGCAGGGGGTAGTCCAGATACACCAGCGTATCCGCGCTTCCCCAGACAATGTCGCGACTTTTGGAGTAGTTGCCATCAACGACCCAGCGATCGCTCCGGGTACACGCGTGAACGCGCGCGCGAAACACATCGAGTTCGGCCATCACCCAGTCCGGTTCCCAGTAAAGCGCGTCAAGCTCCGTGTGCGTGATGCCAAGGGGGTCCGAGATGTCTGAAGCCAACGAGGTCTTGCCCGACCCCGCCGCCCCGACGACGACAATGCGCTGGCCGTGAAACGCGTCAGTGCTGTCGATGACCTTGGTTCTCCAACAGGCCGTCAGCGACCCCGACGCAGCCTGATCTGTCTGAATCGTTGGTGGGCGGGTCTCGCCGACTGGCTGGTCAGCGCACAGAGAATGCCAGCCAGATCATGGCGGCCCAGTAGAGCACGCCAAGAATCACGCAGATGATCTCGCCTGTCCGGTACGCCCGCGATGGTGTTTTTATTGTGTACTGCTCGGGGTGCGCTGCGGCGTGCAGGTTAAGCGGCTTCTGGATTCCCCACAGCATGAATACCGCGGCGAGCGTTCCGCCCAGACTGATCAACAGCCAGATCAACATCGTCTCGGTGGTGGCCCCCTCGTTTAGAGTCGGACCCAGGCCCGGCAGCGCGGTGGCGATAAACAGCAGCAGACACACCGCCGCGCCCAGCACCAGCAGGAACTTGGGTATCACGTACCCGTAGTCGCCAGTGTCTTGTGCCAAGCGGGTATTCCGATAGTTCGAAAACTTCGCGATCATGAAGGGCATCGCAAATCCAATCAGGACCCCGATGCCGTACAGAACCGGCCGGATGTTCGGTTTCTCGGGTCTGAAGTTTTCTGCCGTACGGTGAAACCACAAAAGCAGATAAAACCCGAACGTGGCGACACACAGAAGCGTGAGCTTTGGCAGCGTAACCGCGACGTGACCGGTCGTAGCAGGGGCGTGCGACGTTGACGGATCTGAGGACGTGTCCATAAGGTTTTGATTTCCGGCAGGGCGCGAAACCGAATGCAGCGCTGATGGTGAAGGAGTCGTGATTCATGATATCAGCGAATGCCAGAGTCTCGTGCGTCAGGCCTTACGCGGAAAACGACAGCGGCTGCTGGTTTCTGGCGCTTTTGCTCAAGCCGCGTACCTGACGCGAAGCGGCTTCGTGAGTCTGGCGTACGCGCCGAGGCGTATCGTTCGCCTCGTTAGAAAATTCGCGGCAACACACGTGGGCGCTTTACAACACATCGACCGGCTTATGTCCTGAGGTGATGCAGTCCTTAGTCCTGCTTCATGCAGGTGAGTCACCGTGGTCGTCGTTACGAACCTGTGGAAACGCGGTTTTTCACGAGATCGGTGTGACTCAATCACGTTTTGGGAAGCGCACCCATGGCGACTTCTTGCCGGCCTCATACAATGATGATTGAAGGACGTACTCAGCACCCCCAACTGAAGTACTGTTGCAAAACCCGCGCCAGGGATCCGGCGCGGGTTTTGTCGTTCTGGTGCCCGCGTGTTGAATCCGGCTAACCGCTATCGCGGCTTTTTGGTTGCCAGCTCGTCGTCCAGATAACGTCCCCAGCGCCAGTTAAAAGGATGAACGTCTTTAACCTGCTCGTTCGCGCGGTACACGGGGTTGCCGTTATTGGCCCACTCAAAGATCGAACCTTCAAGGTTCTGCACGTTCGTGAAACCGCGTGAGGCGAGTTCGCTTGCAAGTTTTGAAGAACGCCAGCCCACCGAGCAGTAGGTAACGATGGGTGTGTCTTTTGGCCTGTCAGCCAGGACCGCGAGTGCCTGAGAAAGATCTGTCGCAAGCGTCGCACCGCGCAGATGGCTTATCGCAAATTCGTCAGATTCTCTGACGTCGAGCAAAATCTGGCCTTCCTCAGGCTGATAGCGCTGGACGTGCAGCTGGCGTACGTCGGGGAATTCGGCTCTCACCTTCTCTTTGATACCCGCGAGCGGGTCGTCGGCAGATGCCTGTCCTGCGACGCTGAGGACGAGCAGAACCGCGGCAACGGCAGTCGCGCACGCGCGCATGTATGGGGCAGCAGTCATAGCTACAAGTTTAGAGGCCAAACGGATGTGGAAGTTCGCCAGAGGAATCACGAGAGGCATCGCGAGAGGGATCAAAGGAAAGAAAAGTGCTGCCCGTCTGGCCTTGGCCAGAGCGGGCAGCGCAAAGATACCCACAGAGGAGGTTTCGGGGCCTGGGCCCCAGGAGTCCGGCTAGCCGGCACCCTGTCTGCACCCGGAGGTGCGTTTTTCCACATGAAGAATCTTAATTGATTACCCTCGATTGATAACCGGGCCCAAAATCGAAACAGCTGTGAATCTGGTTCATCAATTACGACATCGAGTTTCAGAGTTCGACAAAACCCCCGGAACGCAACGGTTATTCGACTTTCAGGGGCAGGGACACCAGTCCTCGGAAGCGGGCGCGCGATGCACGTTTAACAGTGTCTGTCCTTTGCAGCTCCGGGAAGCGATCCACCATTCGGGCGATGGCGATTCGGCCTTCCATTCTGGCGACGTTGAGGCCAACGCAGGTGTGCATTCCTGCAGCGAACGCGAGGTGGGGATTCGGGTCGCGGGCGAGGTCCAGTCGATCGGGTTCGTCGAACACGGCGGGGTCGCGGTTAGCGCCGCCGATGCAGAGCCAGATTCGGGTACCGACTTCGATCGACTCGCCGCCGATCTCCACGGGCGCTACGGTCATGCGGTTGCCGAGCTGATTCGGAGATTCAAATCTCAGGAATTCCTCAACGGCCGTGTCTATGAGGTCCGGCGTGTTGCGCAATTGCGAGAGCTGATCGGGATTCTCGAGCAGGGCGTTGAGGCCGTTGCCAATCAGATTTGTTGTGGTTTCGTGGCCGGCGTTAAGAATGAAGATGCAATTGTGGATCAGCTCTCTGTGAGTCAGTCGCTCGCCATTTTTTTCACCCCGAATAAGGGCACTCAGAATGTCGGTGTTGCCGTCGGCGAGGTTATTGCGCCGATCCTCGACCAGCCCGTCGAGGTAGTTTGAAAACTGCGTTACCGAGTCGTTGCCTTCGGCCAACACCTCGTGGCTGGTTGCGGCCTCGAGCGCGCCGAGAATATTCAAAGACCATTGCCGCAGTGGTTCACGATCTGCGTGGGGTACGCGAAGCAGATTGCCAATGACCTCAACCGGAATAAGCGCCGCAAAATCGTTAACGCCGTCAAAGCTCCCTTTGCTCTCGGCTCGATCGAGCAGGCGTTCGACCAGTTCTTCCACGCTGATTGCGAGCTCGCGAACGGTGCCGGGTTTAAACGCCGCCGCAAT
>CALHMG010000290.1 GCA_938034705.1 uncultured Gammaproteobacteria bacterium | reverse complement strand
AGGAGCCTGTCAGTCGGTTGAAGTGGCCTACCGTGCCATCAAGGCCGCGACCGAGTTTGTCGAGATGCCCCGCGAACAATGACAGGCGATCAAGCAGCTGTTCACCGTGAGTTCTGATTTCCCGTGCGTTGCTGGTTAACGCCTCCTGGCGCCAGCCAAAGGCGATGGCGCGAAGCAGCGCGACCAGCGACGTTGGCGTGGATGGTATGACGCGTTGAGACAGGGCGCGCTCAAGCAGATCCGGATCCTGGTCGAGAGCGGCGGTGAGGAACTGATCGCCCGGTATAAACAGAATGACGAAGTCCAGGGAGTCGTCGAAGTGCTGCCAGTAGCTCTTGGCAGCGAGTTCATCTATGCGATGCTTTACCGACGTGGCATGGCGCGCAAGAAGTTCGTCGCGGGCGGCGTCGTTCGTCGCCTCAATAGCGCTGAGGTAGCTGTCGAGCGGTGTCTTGGCATCGACCACGACCTTGCGATCGCCGGGCAGGTGGATCATGAGATCCGGGCGGATCGCACCATCTTCAGTGCTGGTGTGGGTCTGTTCGCTGAAGTCGCAGTGCTTGGACAGGCCGGCGAGTTCAACCAGTCGTCGCAGCGTGAGCTCTCCCCAGCGGCCACGAACTTCAGGTCTGCGCATCGCTGTCGCCAGGTTGCGGGTTTCCTGATGCAGTAGCCGGTGATCCTGACGCAACAGTTTCAGGTGGGCGGCAAGTGCGCCCTGTGCTTCACGTCGATCTTTTTCCAGTCGTTGAACCTGAGCGCGAGTTTCCTTAAGCGCTTCGTGCAGTGGCTTAACCATGTTGGTGACGGCGTTTTCGCGAGAGCGGGCGCTGGCGTCAAGATTCGTCGACTGGCGAGCAATCGCCTGACCGGCAAGGTCCAGAAACAGCGAATTGTTCTTTGCCAGCGCCTCATTGGAGAGGTTGGCAAAGGAGTCCTGCATGGATTGCTCCAGCGCGTCGACGCGGTCCGCATGATTTCGGGTTTCGGCCGCGAGCAGCGCGTCGAGCCCGGCGATTTCACCGCGATACCGAACGTACGCGATGGCCCAGCCGATCAGGCCGGCTACAAGCGCCACGACACCGAGCACGATCAGCGTCGAGCTGCTCAAGGAAATACTGAATAGCGTGTCAGACACCTCGGCGTCCTGTATCAATCACGGTGTAGCGGTGTTGGTGCCGCGTTACTGACGCTGGAGCCAGGCATCAATTTCGTCAGCACGACTGACGAGCAGGTCGGCGCCCCAGCGTTCAGGATTATCGTCCGGTGCAATATAACCCCAGCGCACGCCAATTACCCGCATTCTGGCCGCGCGGGCGGCCTGCACGTCGCGCAGGTCGTCGCCGACGTAAACACAGTTCACGGGGTCGACGCCGATAATCTCACAGCCTCGGAGGATCGGATCGGCGAAGGGCTTGGCCCGGGCGACTTCGTGAGCGCTGACAATACACGCCGCTCGGGTCGTGAGCTGCATGGATTGCAGAAGTGGATTGGTAAACCGCGAGGGCTTGTTCGTCACGATGCCCCAGGGGATGTTGCGCGCCTCAAGACTCTCGAGCAGCGCCTCGATACCGGGAAAGAGCGCGGTGTGTTCGTGCACGTTGTTCAGATATTCGTCCAGCAGCTCGGTTCGAAGATTATCGAACTCAGGCTCGTCGCCATGCATCTCGAAACCAACCTGAATCATCGCCCGGCTGCCGTTGGTGATGTGGTGGCGAAGTTCACCGAACGCAAGTGGCAGACGCCGATGGCGAACGAGCATGCGATTGAGCGCTCCGCCAAAATCCGGCGCGGTATCGGCGAGCGTACCGTCGAGGTCAAACAGCACGGCTTCAGTCATCGGTTGTGCTGATGTCTCTGTGGGTCCACATCAGGTAGTTGACGCCGACGCCAGGGCCAAGACGATAGACCTTGCTGAACGGGTTGTAGTGCATGCCCGTCATTTCTTTGAGCGACAGGCCCGCGGCGCGTCCCCACGTATCGAGTTCTGATGGCTTGATCAGCTTTTCGTACTCGTGAGTGCCTCTGGGCAGCAGGTTGAGGATGTACTCGGCGCCGACAATGGCAAAGAGGAACGATTTGGCGTTGCGGTTGATGGTGGAAAAGAATACCGAGCCCCCGGGCTTAACAAGCCTTGCACACGCTGCGACCACAACGGATGGATCAGGCACGTGTTCGAGCATTTCAAGGCACGTCACGACGTCAAAAGTGCCCGGGGCCTCTTCGGCGAGAACTTCCGCCTGCACTTTTCGGTAGTCGACGTGGAGGTTGCTTTCTCGCAGGTGAAGCTTTGCGACGGCGAGCGGGGCGTCGCCCATGTCGATGCCGGTCACATCAGCGCCTTTTCTGGCCATCGCCTCGGACAGAAGACCGCCGCCACAGCCAACATCAAGCGCCTTTTTGCCGGCCAGCCCAACTCGCTGATCGATAAAATCCAGACGCAGCGGGTTGATATCGTGCAGGGGCTTGAATTCGCTGGTCGGGTCCCACCAGCGCGACGCCAGTGCCTCGAACTTGGCGATCTCGTTCGCGTCGACGTTGGATGTTGATTCTGCTGTTGATGTGGATGATTCAGAGTTGACTGTCATGACTTCGCCTCGGACATGCGTTTGCCCCAGTCGGCGGCGACGCTGGCAATCTCGGTCGCATCGTCACGCACCAGCTGCCCGTCACGCACGACCTGCAGGCCCGCAATCCATGTGTGGGCCACCTGGCCGCGATCGGCGCTGTAGACGATCTGTGAAATCGGGTCGTATACCGGTTGAGTGAATACGCTCGACAGGTCGATCGCGATCATGTCCGCCTGTTTTTCAGGCTCAAGGCTGCCGATTTCGCTGTCGAGACCCATCGCCCGGGCGCCGCCCAGCGTCGCGAGTGTCAGCGCTTTAGCCGCAGGCAGCGTTGTCGGGTCCGCGCTCGATACTTTGGCGAGAAGGGCAGCTGTACGCAGCTCCGAGAACATGTTGAGGTCGTTGTTGCTCGCGGCGCCATCGGTGCCGATCGCAACGTTGACTCCGGCATCGACGAGTTCGGCAACCGGACACGTGCCGCTTGCGAGTTTGAGGTTTGACTCGGGGCAGTGAACGACGCTGACCCCGTGGTCCGCGAGCGCATCGATCTCGCCGTCCAGCAGCTGGGTCATGTGTACCGCAGCAAGTCGAGGCCCGACCAGGCCCAGTTCGCTCAGGCGTTCAAGGGGGCGGGTGCCGAAGCGTGCGCTGGCTTCGCTGACCTCGCCCGCCGTTTCGTGAACGTGCATGTGCACCGGCACGTCCAGCTCGTCGGCGATTGTCTGGATTTTACGAAGCGGGTCATCTGACACGGTGTACGGAGCGTGGGGCGCAAATGCTGTGGTGACAAGCCGCGAGTGTCGAAGCTCGTCATGCAGCGCCAGTCCCTTCTCAAGATATTCATCAGGACCACCCGCCCACCGCGACGGAAAATCGATCATGATCATGCCGACGGTGGCGCGCATTTTCATGCTCTCGGCGACGCGCGCCGTGACCTCGGGAAAGAAATACATGTCGTTAAAGCACGTGGTGCCACCGAGCATCATTTCTGCGATCGCGAGTCTTGTACCGGCCTGAACAAAGTCGTCGTCTACCCATCGACCCTCGGCGGGCCAGATGTGATTGTTGAGCCAGTCCATGAGTTCAAGATCGTCGGCGTAGCCGCGGAACAGTGACATCGCTGCGTGTGTGTGGGCGTTGACCAGCCCGGGCATCAGCGCGTGTCCCTCGAGGTGCGTGGTTGCGGCACTCGGGTAGCGTTCTTTTGCGACGTCGACCGGGAGAACCTCAACGATGCGATCAGCGCGTACCACGACAGCGTGGTTCGTCAGCACATCGCCTTCGGGCACAACCGGGATAACCCAGCTTGCGCTGATGATGTGTTCGCCGGTTGCGGAATCGTCGATGGAATCAGCCATAAACCGGACAGTATCAAAAGACCGGCCGGTAACACGCGTTTTTGACGATGCAGCGCCTCTAAATTCGGTACCGGGTGCCGGCGTCTGTCGGGTCGCCGGCGCGGGTCAATTCCCGCACTCGGGTATGGAAATACGGGCTAACTTGCTCCTTTTGCGGGCATTGCCTGAAGGTGGTCCGGACCGGGCGACCAAAGGCAGGTTCAAGGTGCCCTGAAACCGCCAAAACACCGGAATTTACAGGCTGAATCTGCTGCCAGGATAGTGTCTGAAACAGCCCCGGATGGTACTATCAGAACGCCGAAAAAACGGCCTCAGGGCGCCGTGTTCCCGGCTCAGGATTCGAGTTACCGGATCACCGTGTCCGCCGCAATTTTTGCTGACGCGGACAACCGCGACCGAGGGGTCGCGATCACACAACGGCCGACACGTATGGCTGACAACATGGCTGGCAGATAAAAGACATGGCTGACGAAAACGATACCCCGACGACTGAAGAGCCGGGCGATCAACCCGGCGGGGCCGGCGGCGGAGACGAGCCCCCGGGCGACGTGCCGTCATTTGCGTTTGAGACGATCCCGGCCAATCTCGAACAGGAGATGCGCCAGTCGTACCTGGACTACGCGATGAGCGTCATCGTGGGTCGAGCGCTGCCCGACGTTCGCGACGGACTGAAGCCGGTGCACCGTCGAGTCCTCTACGCCATGCACGAAGTCGGCAACGACTGGAACAAGGCTTACAAAAAATCGGCGCGTATTGTCGGTGACGTTATCGGTAAGTATCACCCGCACGGGGATACCGCGGTCTACGACACCATCGTCCGCATGGCCCAGACGTTTTCCATGCGTTACCCGCTGGTTGACGGTCAGGGCAACTTAGGATCGGTCGACGGCGACTCGCCCGCTGCGATGCGTTACACCGAAATCCGACTGCAGCGCATTGCGCACGAGCTGCTGGCCGACATCGAGAAAGAAACGGTCGACTTCGGACCGAACTATGATGAATCCGAAGAGCAGCCGCTGGTGCTGCCAACGCGTCTACCCAACCTTCTTATCAATGGTTCGTCGGGTATCGCCGTCGGCATGGCGACCAATATTCCGCCGCACAACATTACCGAGGTCATCAACGGCTGTCTGGCGTACATCGAAAATCCGGACATCGACGTTGAAGGCCTGATGGCGCATATCCCCGGGCCGGACTTTCCAACCGCAGGCATCATTCAGGGCAGTGGCGGTATCCGCCAGGCCTACAAGACCGGGCGCGGCAAAATCTACGTCCGCGCGCGAGCCGGCGTCGAGGACATTCCCAAGACCAGTCGCCAGGCCATCATCGTCACCGAGTTGCCGTACCAGGTTAACAAGGCGCGACTGCTCGAGAAGATCGCAGAGCTGGTCAAAAACAAGAAAATCGAAGGTATTTCAGGCCTGCGCGACGAGTCGGACAAGGACGGCATGCGCATGGTGATTGAGATGCGTCGCGGCGAAAACGCCGAAGTGCTGCTCAACAATCTCTACCGCCAGACCCAGCTTGAGACCGTTTTTGGTATCAACATTGTTGCGCTGAGCAACAACCAGCCGCGCATCTTCAACCTCAAGGAGATGATCGAAGAGTTTATTCGGCACCGACGCGAGGTCGTTACGCGAAGGACGCTGTTTGATCTGCGCAAGGCGCGTGATCGTGCCCACATCCTCGAAGGTCTGGCGGTTGCGCTTGAAAACATCGACCCGGTCATCGAGCTGATTCGCAGCTCGGCCAACCGAGCCGAAGCCCGCGAAAAACTCATGGCGGGTAAGTGGAAGCCGGGCGTCGTGACTCAGATGCTCGAGCGCGCGGGTGCGTCAATGTCGCGCCCCGACGGTCTAGGAGACGACTACGGTCTGATCGATGATGCGTACATCCTTTCCGAGGCACAGGCCAACGCCATTCTCGACCTGCAGCTGCATCGCCTGACGGGTCTGGAGCAGGACAAGATTCGCAAGGAATATGCCGAGATCCTCGATCACATCGCGGATCTGCTCGACATTCTGGGCAGTGCTGATCGTCTGATGACGGTGATTCGCGAGGAACTCGTCGACGTGCTGGATCGTTACGGCGATGAAAGACGTACCGAAATCGATCACACGCGAACCGATTTTCAGGACGAAGATCTCATCACGCCTGAAGACGTGGTCGTCACGATCTCTCACGAGGGCTACGCCAAGTCCGTGCCCGTCTCGGAATACCGCGCACAAAAGCGCGGTGGCCGCGGCAAAACGGCGACGACGACCAAAGACGAAGACTTTCTCGCGAAGATGTTCGTGGCGAACACCCACGACCAGATTCTGTGCTTTTCGAGCCGCGGCCAGGTGTACTGGCTCAAGGTTCACCAGCTGCCCCAGGCGGGCCGGGCTGCGCGGGGCCGACCGCTCGTTAACCTGTTGCCGCTCGAAGAAGGTGAGAAGGTCACGACGGTACTGCCGGTCAAGGCGTATGAAGAAGATCAGTTTGTCGTCATGGCTACCGCCGACGGCACGATCAAGAAAACGCCGCTGCCGGATTTCTCACGGCCGAGGGCGTCGGGTATTCGCGCGATTGAACTCGTCGAAGAAAACTACCTTGTGGGCGTCGGACTCACCGATGGTCAACAGGACATCATGCTTCTGACCAGTGCCGGCAAGGTGATCAGATTCAACGAGAACGATGTCAGGCCCATGGGCCGTGCTGCACGTGGTGTCAAAGGCATCAACATGGGCGACGGGCATACCGTCATCTCCATGATCACAACTTCGCCTGAAAACTCAGACGAGGCGGCGGTCCTGACGGGGACCGAGAACGGCTACGGCAAGCGAACTGCGCTGGCTGAGTATCCGACCAAGCGCCGAGGCGGCCAGGGTGTGATCTCGATTCGGGTCGAGGGACGCAACGGCGACGTTGTCGCAGCAACGCTGGTCGAGCCAGACCACGAAGTCATGCTGATCAGCGACGGCGGCACGCTCATTCGAACCAAAGTCAGCGAGATCTCCATGCTGGGCCGAAACACTCAGGGTGTGCGGTTGATCAACCTGGGTGAAGAAGAAAAGCTGCTGGCCATTTCACGCATCGACGATCCCGAAGATGATGCGGATGACGCAGGTTCGGACGACGATGATGTGCCCGCCGCGACGGCCGCAGCTGATTCGCCGGACGGCGAGGCCAGTGCCGGCGCTGACGACGAGCCAGCGGATAGTGCCGACGCTGCTGGTGATGACGAGTCTGACTCGGATGCACCGTCAGACGGGGACGATAGCGGCGACGACTGACGGCGTACGCGCCGGGATGGAATAACGTTCCATCTCGGTGCAACTCGGCCGGTTCACCGTACGTGGACCGGCAGTCCGGCCCGGCAGTGAGCCTGAGTTCTCAAGTTCGAGGCTACCTTTACGTCAATCACGTGGGTGCACTGCATGCAGCCAACGGCGCGGGGTCGTACGCGCCATTTCGTGTCCACGGTAAACTTCTTTGGGGTCATGGTCTTCGCGGCCCTGGACTTTCTTGAACAGGATTCACAATGCCTGTGCCATGCGTCGCTCCCAGACAATTTCTGTTCGCAATCGGTTATGCTTCGCGCCCCAGCAATTGATTTCAGGCAGACGTCAGTCAGACGATGAGTGTTTTTAATTTTTCAGCCGGGCCCGCGGTGCTTCCTGCGGCCGTGCTTGAGCGCGCGCAAAACGAACTGGTCAAATACGGTGACAGTGGCGTTTCCGTGATGGAAATGAGTCACCGCAGCGCTGAGTTCATCGATGTCGCGGAACGCGCTGAAGCTTCGCTTCGCCGACTGCTCAACATCTCGGACGACTACGCCGTGTTGTTCATGTCAGGTGGCGCGACCATGCAGTTCGCCATGGTTCCGATTAATCTGAGCGCGCCGGGCGATACGATTGCGATCGTCAACACCGGGCAGTGGTCGACCAAGGCGGTTAAAGAGGGGCAGCGTTTCGCGAATGTTCATGTTGCCGCCAGCAGTGAGTCGGACGGATTTTGCAGCGTGCCGGCTTTCGACAGCTGGGATGTACCCGCCGACAGCGCCTATCTGCACTACACGCCAAACGAGACGATTGGTGGCGTCGAGTTTCACTTCGTACCCGACGTTGCCGGCGATATTCCCCTCGTCGCAGACATGTCGTCGACGATTCTGTCGCGGCCGGTGGATGTTAACCGCTTTGGCGTGATCTATGCCGGCGCGCAAAAGAACATCGGCCCGGCCGGTATAACGATTGGTATTGTCCGAAAAGACCTGCTCGAGCGAGCGCGCGACGACGCGCCCTCACTGTTCAAATACAAGGCCTACGCCGACTCGGGCTCCATGATTAATACGCCGCCTACGTTCCCGTGGTACATGGCAGGGCTGGTGTTCGAGTGGCTGGAGGAGCGGGGCGGTGTCGCTGAAATGGCCCGTATCAACGAAGCCAAGGCCGGCCGGCTTTACAGCGCGATCGACAGCTCAGGCGGTTTTTACGCCAATCCGGTCGCGCCCGACGCACGCTCCTGGATGAACGTCCCGTTTACGATCCACGACGAGTCGCTGACCGATGCGTTTCTGGCGCAATCCAGCGCAGCCGGCCTCGTGCAGCTGAAGGGGCATCGCTCCGTTGGCGGCATGAGAGCGAGTATCTACAACGCGATGCCTGATGAAGGCGTGGACGCCTTGATCGCCTTCATGTCGGACTTCGCCGCACGCAACGGATAGGGCCATAACGCCCTGACCGTCAGTTCCCTGGAAATCATTCTTGTCTGGTAATAAATATGTTTACGTTACGGGTCTATAACGCCGTTTCCTCCAAAGGTCTTGATCTTTTTTCGTCAGAACACTTTGTTCGTGATGACGATCACCCGGCACCTGACCTGATCGTGCTGAGATCAGAAAATCTTCACCAGATCGAGATACCGGATTCGGTTCGAGCGATTGGACGCGCGGGTGCCGGCGTAAACAATATCCCGGTTCCTGAAATGACCGAGCGCGGTGTGTTTGTTTTCAACACGCCGGGAGCGAACGCGAATGCGGTTCGCGAACTCGTGCTTGGCGCGCTTTTGATGTCGGCACGCAATCTGCCTCAGGCCTGGGAATACACGCGCAACCTGACCACCGAAGGCGATGCGTTGCATAAGGAAGTAGAGGCGGGGAAAAAACGATTTGCCGGCAGTGAGCTGCCGGGGCGAACGATAGGCATCGTCGGGCTTGGCGCAATCGGACGCGCCGTGGCTGAAGGTGCGATTGCTCTTGGCATGAAGGTCGTTGGCTATGATCCGGTGCTGACGGTGGACGGAGCGTGGGCGCTGCCGGCCGGTATCGAACGCGCGCGGGATGTGAATGATCTTGTTCGAAAGTCCGACTTCGTGAGCTGCCACGTACCGCTGAACGATCACACTCGTGGAATGATCAATGCAGACGTACTGGCGGACGCGCGACCCGGCATCACCGTTCTGAATTTTGCGCGCGACGAGGTTGTCGACGACGACGCCGTGAGAGACGCCCTGGAGTCGGGACGGGTGTTCAGATACCTGACCGATTTTCCGACGGCGCAACTGAAGAACAGGGATGATGTGATTGCGCTGCCGCATCTCGGAGCTTCGACTGCCGAGGCGGAGGAGAATTGCGCGATTATGGTCGCCAATCAGCTGTGCGAATTTCTGCTCGACGGACACGTCACCAATTCGGTTAACTTTCCAGGGATTCGGCTCGGCCGAGGATCTCCGCATCGTCTGTTCGTGGCAAACGCCAACGTGCCCAACATGGTCGGGCAGATTTCGACCGCCATGGCGGACGCCGGACTCAACATCCACGACATGATCAACCAGAGTCGTGGCGACGTCGCCTGTACGGTCGTTGATGTCGACTCGGATCTGCCGGCCGCCGTGATCGACAAGATTTCGGGGATAGAAGGTGTGCTGCGGGCATTTTCAGTCCAGGCCTGAAGTTTCGGCCGGTGTTCGCCGACGATTTAGGCGTGGTTTTTGACTTGGCGGGCCGCCGCTGATACTTAAGGGTTATTCGCTCCTCAACGCTATCCGTCAATGAATCCACATTCCCACGCCCGACCGGGTATCAGGCGCCTTACGCCGTATCAGCCGGGCAAGCCCGTCGAGGAGCTGGAGCGCGAACTCGGTATCGAAGGTTCGATCAAGCTGGCATCAAACGAGAACCCGCTGGGCGCGTCCCCGCGTGTCGCTGATGCGATTACCCGGGCGCTGACCGAGGTCGAGCGCTATCCTGACGGCGGCGGAGTGGTGTTACGTCGCGCTATTGGTGAGAGGCTAGGTGTCAAAGACGACACGATCACTCTGGGCAATGGCTCAAACGACGTGCTTGATCTGATTGCGCGTGTGTTCGCCGGTCCCGGTGACGAAATTGTGTTTTCGCAGCACTCGTTCGCGGTTTACCCGATCGCGACCCAGGCGGTGGGCGCTGATGCCGTTGTTACCCCGGCAGTGGAGTTTGGTCATGATCTTGTCGCAATGGCTAAGGCGGTCACCGCCAGGACGCGCATTGTGTTCGTGGCCAACCCGAACAATCCAACGGGGACGTGGAATACCCGAGACGAGATCCGGGCTCTTTTGGAAAGCGTCTCTGAAGAGGTGATTGTCGTCATTGACGAAGCGTATGCCGAATACGTTGAGGACGAGCGTTACCCCGATACGCTGGCGTGGTTGGGCGAGTTCCCGAACCTCGTCGTGACGCGGACTTTTTCAAAGATCTACGGCCTTGCCAGTTTGCGCATTGGCTATAGCATTTCAAGTCCCGAGATTGCCGACCTGATCAATCGGGTGCGACATCCGTTTAACGTCAACTCCCTCGCGCAACAGGCGGCTCTGGCCGCTCTTGAGGATGAGGAATTTGTGGCCGCCAGTCGCCGCGCTAATTCCGACGGCATGACCCAGCTCGAATCCGGGTTTCGCGATCTGGGTTTGCAGTGGATACCTTCTGTAGGCAATTTTCTGACGGTTGATGTCGGACGCGACGCGGGACCCGTGTACGATGCGCTGCTGCATAAAGGCGTTATTGTGCGACCCGTCGCAAACTATGGCCTGCCCAATCATTTGAGAATCAGCATCGGGCTGGCCGAAGAAAACGACCGCTGTCTGACAGCGCTGCGGGAAGTGCTCGTTTAAGGTCCTTCAGGTTGGACATCATTTATTCAGTCAGCAGTTCAGAGAACAAGATCAGTGACACAATCAGCAAGTCCCGCGACGATTAATCATGCCGTGATCATCGGTGTAGGGCTCATTGGCGGGTCTATTGCCCGCTGTCTTCGTTCGAGATCCGGCGTTACCAGAATTACGGGAGTCGGTCGATCCGTCGCTAACCTCGACGAGGCGGTCAATCTCGGCATCATCGACAGCTATACCAACGACGTCCCGACGGCGGTTGCGGACGCGGACCTGATTGTTGTCGCGACACCGGTGCTGCAGATGCGTCCGGTCATGGAGGCGATTGCGAGCAGCGCGCCGGCCAGCGTGGTCATTACCGACGTTGGCAGCGTTAAAGCCGAAATCGTCAAGGTGGCTGACGAAACACTGGGTGCGCTCAAATCGCGTTTTGTTGCGGCTCATCCTATTGCCGGTACAGAACATTCTGGCGCAGGTGCATCGTTCGAGGCGCTGTTTGAAAACAGGGCGTTGATCCTGACGCCTACCGACGGTACCGACGCGGACGCCCTGGCGACCGTTGACAGGGTGTGGCGAGACACCGGGGCCGACGTGGTGTCGATGGACGTCGAGAGCCATGACAGAATTCTCGCGGCAACCAGTCATATGCCACACATTCTGGCTTACACAATGGTCGAACACATGGCCCGACAGCCCGGATCCGAAAGGCACTTTGAGCTCGCTGCAGGTGGCTTTTACGATTTCACGAGAATCGCGTCGAGCGATCCGATGATGTGGCGCGATGTCTGCCTGACCAACAAGACCGCGATGCTCGCGAGCCTCAACGCGTTTGTGTACGACCTCAACAGCGTGATCGATTCGATTTCGCGTGAGGACGGTGATGCTCTGTACGATCTTTTTACGCGAGCCAAGGTCGCGCGTGATCGCGCACTGTACAGGCGCCGCAAGGACTAGCCGGTGTCTGCAAGCGATCCAAGTTTTATCGTACGGCCAGGCGGCAAGCTGGGTGGCAGCGTGCGGGTGCCGGGCGACAAGTCGGTTTCGCATCGAGCCGTCATGTTTGGTGCCGTCAGCGACGGTATCACCGAGGTTCGCGACTACCTGGATTCTGAAGATGTGCAGGCAACGATTGCCGCGTTCAGGACAATGGGTGTGCAAATCGAGAATATCGACGACGGTGCTCTGCGTATTCATGGCGTAGGCGTTGATGGAGTCGCAAAGGATCAGAATTTTCAGATCGACATGGGCAACTCCGGTACCGCGATGCGACTGTTGACCGGTCTGCTCGCGGGTATGGGTGTCAGCGCGACACTCAGGGGCGACGAGTCGCTTTCAAAACGACCGATGAATCGCATCGTCAAGCCGTTGCAGTCCATGGGGGCATCGTTTGCGACTGCGGCGGACGGTCGTCCGCCGCTGCAAATTCACAGCACAAACCAACTTCAGGCGATGCACTACGACATGCCGATGGCCAGCGCACAGGTCAAGTCAGCCGTGTTGCTGGCGGGGCTGGGTGCGGACGGTCTGACCAGCGTGTCGGAACCGGCCGTCAGTCGCGACCATACCGAGCGCATGCTTGATGCTTTTGGCGTTACGGTAAGCGTCGACGGCAGTCGCATCGGGATCGAAGGTGGCCAGCGACTCACCGGCTGCAATATCACCGTCCCGTCGGACCTTTCCTCGGCCGCTTTCTTCATTATCGGCGCCGCAATTACTCCTGGCGCCGAACTGACGATATCGGGTGCAGGCATAAACCCGACACGAGACGGTGTGCTGAAGATTCTCGAACTCATGGGTGCAAAAATCGAGCAGCGTGCCCCGGGTAACTGCGGGCTTGAGCCAGTGGCCGACCTCGTCGTGACGGGCGGCGGGTTGAAAGGAATTACCGTCCCGCCTGAACTGGTTCCGCTTGCGATTGATGAATTCCCGGCACTCGCCGTGGCGGCAGCCTGCGCACAGGGAACGACACGCATCACCGGCGCGCGCGAGTTACGCGTCAAGGAAACGGACCGAATCACCGCGGTCGTAGACGGGCTGAAAGCGATCGGCATCGAGTGTCATGAGCTCGATGACGGGATGGTGATCGAAGGCGGGGCAATTCGCGGTGGCGAAGTTTTTGCCCGAGGCGACCATCGCCTCGCGATGGCATTTTCGATGGCGGCGTTACGGGCCAGCGATGACATCGTTGTTCGAGACGTTGCCAACGTTGCAACCTCGTTTCCAGAATTTTCCACACTGGCCGCCAGTGCAGGCCTGCAGATTGAACGGGCCTGAAGATTTGACTGCGCCGGTTCTCACGATCGATGGTCCAGGCGGCGCCGGCAAGGGCACGATCGGGCAGCTGATCGCGCTTCGTCTTGGCTGGAACTATCTCGACAGCGGGGCGCTGTATCGCGTGGTTGGCTGGATAGCGCGCCAGCATGGTCTGGACGAAAGTAACGTCGATGAACTGGTCAGTCTGCTTTCGAGCACCCGCATTCAGTCCGAACCCCGAGAAGGCCAGGACACGCGAATCGTGGTCAACGACTACGACCTGTCGGACGAAATCCGTGATACGCGGGTCGGCGATATGGCGTCGCGACTGGCTCGGCTGGGCCCGATTCGAGCCGCGTTGCTCGATTGCCAGAAACAGGCGCGAAAAGCGCCAGGTCTGGTCGCAGACGGCCGGGATATGGGGACTGTGGTGTTTCCGGACGCCACATTGAAGATTTATCTGGACGCCTCGGCCGAGGCCCGCGCGGAGCGGCGCTATAAGCAGTTGAAGAACAAGGGGTTGAGTGTTAACCTCGCGCGCCTTCTGGAGGAAATGCAGGACCGTGACCGACGCGATCGGGAGCGAGCCGAATCTCCTTTAGTGGCTGCTGAAGATGCGGTGCACGTCGATACCACTGATCTGACTATCGAGCAGGTCATTGACGAAGTGCTAAGTTTGTATCGACAGCTTTAAACCCGGTGAATCGTCAGGCTTAAGTTAAAGACGATCTGCCGATAAATACACCTCTAACCCGCCGAGTCAGGCTCAGGCGAATTCCGCGACAGGTTTTCAATCGAAGGTGATTGGGATCCGACAGATCGCTGGAATTTCCCGGGGTCAATCCACGACTTGGTGCGAAAACCTATATCAAATCTACTATGAGCGAATCCTTTGCAGACCTCTTTGAAGAGAGTCTAACTACGTCCGTGATGCGTCCCGGTGAAGTTGTCATCGGTGAGGTTGTTCAGGCTGACGGTGACTACGTCATTGTTAATGCCGGCCTCAAGTCAGAAGCGGAGATCCCCATTGCGCAGTTCCGCGACGCCCAGGGCGAAGTCAACGTCCAGGTCGGTGACCGCATCGAAGTGGCTATTGAGGCCATCGAAGACGGCTTTGGTCAAACGCGACTGTCACGGGAAAAAGCCGAGCGTGCACGCGCCTGGGACATTCTCGAAGACTCCTTCGACAAGAACGAGACCGTCAACGGCATGCTGACCGGTCGCGTAAAAGGCGGTTTCACCGTCTCTGTATCGAATATCCGTGCGTTCCTGCCGGGATCCCTGGTCGACGTACGACCCGTCAAGGATCCGACCTATCTTGAAGGCAAGATGCTTGAGTTCAAGGTGATCAAGCTCGATCGTCAGCGCAACAACGTGGTTGTTTCGCGCCGGGCGGTTGTCGAGTCTGAAATGTCTGTTGAGCGAGACGAGCTGCTGGCCAACCTCGAAGAGGGCCAGGTGGTCAAAGGTATCGTCAAGAACCTCACCGATTACGGTGCGTTCGTTAACCTCGGCGGTATCGACGGCCTGCTGCACATCACTGACATGGCATGGCGTCGCGTCAAGCATCCGTCAGAGATTCTGACGGTAGGTGACGAGATTGAAGCCCGCGTGCTCAAGTTCGATCGTGAGCGTAACCGCGTCTCACTCGGCATGAAGCAGCTTGGCGAAGACCCCTGGGAAGATCTGCCACGTCGCTACCCGGAGAACACACGTATCTTCGGTCGCGTTACCAACATCACGGACTACGGTGCTTTCGTAGAGCTTGAAGAAGGTGTTGAAGGTCTGGTTCACGTCTCTGAAATGGACTGGACAAACAAGAACGTTCACCCGAGCAAAATCTGTGACGTGGGTGATGAGCTTGAAGTCATGGTGCTGGATGTTGACCCTGAGCGACGCCGTATTTCGCTCGGTATCAAGCAGTGCAACACCAACCCGTGGGAGTCCTTCGCGGCTACCCACAACAAGAGCGACAAGGTTACCGGTCACATCAAGTCGATCACCGACTTCGGCATTTTTGTCGGACTTGAAGGCGGTATTGACGGCCTGATCCACCTTTCTGACATCTCCTGGGAGCGTCCGGGTGAAGATGCGGTTCGGGATTTCTCCAAGGGAGACGAGATCGAAGCCGTCGTCCTCGCAGTTGATCCGGATCGGGAGCGAATTTCGCTGGGTCTGAAGCAGGTTTCAGAAGATCCGTTCAACTCTTATGTCGCGCTCAACGGAAAAGGCACCGTGGTGAAAGGCAAGATCACAAGCGTTACACCGAAAGGTGCCGTGATCGAGCTGGGTGACAACGTTGAGGGTTATCTTCGAGCCTCGGAGATTTCACGCGACATCGTCGAAGATGCGACTACGCAACTTCGCGAAGGCGAAGAGATCGAAACCAAGATCACCAGTGTCGAACGCAAGAACCGCCGCATCATGGTATCGGTGAAAGCGCTTGAAATGGATATCGACGGTGAAGTTGTTGAAGAGTACGGACGCGGTGGCGAGTCCACCGGTACGACACTCGGCGACAAACTCAAAGAGCAGCTGTCTGGTCTGAACACAACCAGCGACGACTCCTGAGTCATTCACACTTTCTGCAGGCATGATGTGCGGACGCAATCGTCGTTCTGAACATGCCCGGGCGGACTGACGGAACACCGGATTGGCATTTGTCGATCCGGTGTTTCGGCTTGTGAATCGCGGACCTCTGTGCGTCGGGACCGTGCCAACGGTTTGTGCACCTTTTGAGGTCAAGGCGATTGGAAGTCGACCAGTTTGTTTCCAAACGACCCATAACTCATTGCCATATCTACAGAAGTCAGTAAAACTCTCCGAACACTGACAAAGGCCCACCAGGCATGATTGCCTGAAAAACAGAGGCCGAACCCCGCAGAACATGGAGGAACAGGCGCGGTCCAGAACCGTCGCTTGTATCAAGCCCAAGTATGACGAAGTCGGAGCTGATTGAAGTACTGGCCGCTGAGCAGCCGCAACTTGCGCACCGCGATGTTGAGCTTGCGGTCAATGGATTGCTTGAGCACATGGCCGAGGCGCTTGCTCAGGGCGATCGCATTGAGGTGCGCGGCTTTGGAAGCCTTTCGCTACATCACCGTCCCGCTCGCGTCGGCCGCAATCCCAAGACAGGGGAGTCGGTACCCGTCCCCGAGAAGCACGTACCGCATTTCAAGCCCGGACGCGATCTTCGCGAACGTGTCGACAAAGCCGCGGCGTCCACGCTGGGCACGGCACCGGGAACAGCGCGTCCGAGTACAGAGCCCCAGAGCACGTCGGCCGCTGACCCCATATCATCCGGGGTTATTGCGGCAAACAGGCCCCAGTCCGAATCGTAAATAACCGTGCCCTGACGGGCGCGGGGACCCGGGACTGACGCCACGCCTGCTGCGCCAGTCTCTATAACAAGTCGCTTTGCAGTCTGGCCATTCGGTCGTGTTCCCCGGGCGTTGCTACGACAATCCGTGGCGTTCGCGGTACACTCGCCTGCAGATCCTAAATTCCGAAATGCCTGCGGAGCCCCACGTTATGCGAATTCTATTCTTCATCCTGTTTGTGATCGCGGTCGCTGCGATCGGAATTACCTTCACTCTCCAGAACCCGGGCTCGATGCCGATCAGCTACTACGGCATCGGTGAGCGCGAAGTACCGATTGCCGCTATCGGTATTGGTGCAGTCGTCATCGGTTTCATCCTTGGCTGGCTGTTCCGGACCATGTCCGTGATGAAGGCGTCGGCCCGTGCGAGACGAGCCGAACGTAAGCTCACTCGAGTCGAGCGCGAGGTAGAAGAACTGCGGCCCGCGAGCGTCGCCGAGGAAGTGATTTAGCCGCCTCGCATCAGTGCCGAGGACAGGCTGACAGCTCACGTGATTTCGTTTCGCTCTGAATCGACGTCGGTGATATCGAGCGTATCGCTGCCCGGCGATTCAGTCGATCGTCTCTCGTTTGGGTCGCCGCCAGTCACGAAATTGTCGGGGTCTGTGTCGTCATGAATCCTGCCTGGTTGCTGTTGCTGCTGCCCCTTGCCGCCGCTGGCGGATATTTTGCCGCGAACGGGTTCTCGCAATTTCGTCCTGCGCAGTTTCGTCAGTCGCCCAACAAGGATCTGCCGTCCGCCTACTTTCGCGGTCTGAACTTTCTTCTCAACGAGCAGCCGGACAAAGCGGTAGAGGTGCTGCTTGAGATGATGGAGGTCGACTCCCAGACCATCGAAACTCATATTGCTATCGGCAACCTGTTTCGGCGCCGGGGAGAGGTCGACCGGGCAACACGAATTCATCAGGGGATCATCGCCAGACCCAAACTCGAGCGACGTCAGCGCGCTCTCGCAATGAAAGAGCTGGGCCAGGACTATTTCAAGGCCGGGCTGCTTGATCGCGCCGAGAGTCTGTTTATTGAACTCGCCGAAGAGCCGCGTCAGGCCGGGGAGGCGTATCGTCATCTTCTTTCGATCTACGAGCAGGAGCGCGAGTGGGACAAATGCGTTTCGATGGGTCGACGCGTGGCGGAACAGGATGGCGAGGAGGCGCCACCGGAGCTGGCGCAATACCTTTGCGAAATGGCCGAGACGCATCTTGCGGAGGGCCGCTATCCGCTGGCTCGCCAGTGCATTGATGAATCGCTCACGGTAAACCCGCAGTGCGTGCGTGCGACGATTCAGCTGGGACGGCTTGAGGCGCTGATGAGCAATCACGAAGCCGCAATCGAGACCTTCAAGCGGGTCGAGCAGCAGGACCCTCGTTACGTTGGCGAGGTGGTCGATCTGCTTGCCGCGAGCTACGCATCATTGAACGACCCCCAGGGGTTCGAACAGTATCTGACGGCGGTCCTTGAGAGTTTTCGCGACAACCGAGTGATGCTTGCTCTGGTTGATACCATTGAGAATACCCGCGGCCACATCGATGCCGAGGCGTTTCTGGTTGGCTGGCTGAGACGTTACCCCTCAATCTACGGTCTGCACCGTCTCATTCAGCTGCGCATCAACGCGGCGGATGACCCGTTAAAGCGCGATCTGGCGCTTCTGGACGGAATGATCGGTGGAATCATCAACCGCGATCCCGCCTATGAGTGTCAGCGTTGCGGGTTTGCCGGCCGTCGCCTTCACTGGCACTGCCCTGGCTGCAAGGGCTGGGACACATTCCTGCCGCTAACCGCGCTGCACGCCATTGAGCCCGAAGCTCTCGGCGGTCGCCCCGCGGTAATCTGAAAACTTAAATCATCTGTTTGGTTGGGGTCGTGAACCCGGTGTTCGGGCGACGTTGTCTCGTCTGCTCGAACTGCCTCTGGATGTCATGACGCAATTGCAGCTTATCCGGTGGCCAAACGCACCGACGCCACGGTGGGGTTCCCTCACATTGGGCGACGTGTGCTGCAGGCGGCTAAGCCCGCAGACAGTCACACAAATCAATGACAATCCAAAGCAGAGGAACACAGCTATGCAAAGCTTGCTCAAAATGCGGTTTTCGTTTCTGGTGACTTCACTGGCGCTTGCCGCGCTGCTGATGTCTACATCGGTCATCGCCGACTCGGTGAACATTAATTCAGCAGACAGTAAAACACTCGCCACGGTTATCGACGGTGTCGGAGAAAAGCTTGGTGACGCCATTGTCGAGCATCGACGACGTCATGGACCATTTAAAAACATTGACGAACTGGTTGATGTAAAAGGAGTTGGCCCCAAGCTGGTCGAGCGAAATCGCTCGGTACTTCGCACGGAGACGGCGCCTGTCAAACCCAAGGCGTCTCAATCCAACTGAAATCGTGAAGACGATTTTTCTCGTTTTCAGGAACGGTTAAGCAACAGCGCGGAATACTGCGCAGCGTCCTGAGAGAGTGTTGGCCTGTCAAGGACGAAGCAGGGTGGCCTTGATGAGGACACCGGCTGGCGCCAGGGAGTGGCGCCTGCCTATAGACTGCTCGACTCGGGCGTCTCTCACTTCGAATATTTCTCGAATACTTCCAGATTTGAATTTGCTTCTTTACGCTGCTCGTTCGATCTCCCTC
>CALHMG010000289.1 GCA_938034705.1 uncultured Gammaproteobacteria bacterium | reverse complement strand
GTAACTTCAGCGCGTTTGGTCAGTACTATCGCTTCGCCGCGGCTGATGTGGCGACCGAAGAGTTCAAGCCAAAAGCGATCGCCTATGTTCTGGCCGGCGGCGTTGTTGCAGCTTTTATTGGCCCCAATCTTGCGCGGTTTTCCAAAGACATGATCAGCGGCGTTGAGTTTGCCGGTGCGTATGTGGCCGTGATCGGCGTCTATCTGGTTTCGATGATCGTGCTGTCGCTGATTACCATACCGCCGCCGGACGCCGGGGAGCGAGCGGCAGGTGGGCGCAGGCTCGCAGAAATTGCTCGTCAGCCGGCGTTCCTGGTGGCAGTTTTTTCGGCGCTGACGGGATATGGCGTGATGAATGTCATCATGACTACAACACCACTCGCCATGCGCCAGTTTGGTTTCGAGTTCGCGGCCACCGCGACGGTAATCCAGTGGCATGTTGTTGGAATGTTCCTGCCGTCGTTTTTTACCGGGAGTCTGATTTCAAGATTTGGAGTGCTGAATGTGATTTCCGCTGGCGCGGTACTGCTGTTGCTCTGCGTCGGAGTTGCATTGTCCGGTACGAATTTCTGGCAGATGCTGCTGGCGCTGATTCTGCTGGGCCTTGGATGGAATTTCATGTTTCTCGGAGGCACAACGCTGGTTACGGAAACTTATGAACCGAACGAAAAAGCACGGACCCAGGGGCTCAACGAGTTACTGGTGTTTGGCACGGTTTCAATTACTGCGTTGCTGTCTGGTGTTCTGCATCACTCCTTTGGCTGGACGGTGACCAACCTCGTGGTCATACCGTTTGTATTACTTTCGCTGGTTCTTGCGGCACGTCTTAAAATGCAGCGAAGGCGTGAGGCAACGGCAGAGGGCTGATCGATGAGAGCGCGAAGAAGTTTTGAATTTTCCCACGGAATTTCGCGAATCCCCGGTAAAAGTGTAGCGGGCGGCATCCGTATCGACGGTGAAGGCGTTGACCCTGATCCTGAGCTGTTTGCGCGCCAGCACCGTCAATACACCGAAGCGGTAAAGGCCGCCGGCGTCGAGTTGACGATCCTCGATGCGCTTGAACAATTCCCCGACTCGGTGTTTGTTGAAGATCCGGTTCTTTGTGTTGACGGTGCCGCGATTGTTTTGCGACCGGGCGCACCGTCTCGCTTTGGTGAAGCGGCCGCCATACGCCCGGTGCTTGCATCGATGTTCCCCCGCGTCATCGATCTACCCGATGGCGGCTTTGTTGACGGCGGCGATGTACTGCTGACAGAGGAAGAGGCTCTGATTGGCAGTTCGGACCGAACGGACGACAGGGGCGTTGCTGCCCTGGCTGAAATACTGGCCGAGTTTGGCTACCGCACTCGCGCAGTTGATACACCCGAGGGTGTTCTGCATTTTAAATCTGATTGCGGGTTGCTGGACGAATCGACCATATTCTCCACGAAGCGGCTGGCTGCCAGTGGTTGTTTTGAAGGGTATCGCGTGATCGAGGCCCCGGCAGGAGAAGAGGCCGCGGCGAATCTGATCAGAATCAACGATCACGTTTTTCTGAATAGTGGCTTTCCCCGATCCCGCGCGTTGCTGCTCGACGCCGGGTATGACGTAGTGACACTGGATACCAGCGAAGCCGCCAGAGTAGACGGTGGCCTGTCGTGTATGACGTTGCGCTTCACGCTCCCCGCTAGCTGACGGTCGCGCGAATTTTAAGTGTCAGGGTATGACCCACCGGGTTGAAGACCCGGCGACGGACTTGTGGATATCCAGGCGGGTGTCGATGTGTTCTTTGAGCTCCGAGACATGGGAGATGATGCCGATCAGTCGTCCATCGCGGTTCGCTTCAATCAGAGTAGAAATGGCCGCCTGCAGCGCCTCCTGATCCAGACTGCCAAAGCCTTCGTCGACGAACAGCGTCTCCAGATGGATGCCGCCCGCATGGTTCTGGGTGACTTCCGCGAGTCCGAGTGCCAACGCGAGAGCCGCCTGAAAGCCTTCGCCACCTGAGAGTGTCGAAACCGGTCGTGATTCGCCCGTGTCGCCGTCGAAGACGTCGAGCTCGAGGCCGCCTGCACGACGCTGGTCGCCGGCGCCGAGCCTTCGTTCCAGACGATAGCGTCCGCGAGACAGATGCAAAAGACGATGGGTTGCGGCGGCGAGTACTTCATCAAGAATCACACCGAGTACGTAGCGGTGAAGCGAAAGCCTTAGCGGGTTGCCCGAACCACCCGCGGCAATGTTGGCGAGGTGTTGGACAACCTTGAATTCTGCGTCCAGGGATTCCTGGCCTGCCAGGGTCTGATCGATCTGGCTTCGGCTGGCGTTCAGCTGCTCAACACGAAGTCGCTTGTTGGTCACGTCGGTGTTCAGCGTATCCCACAACGCTTTGGCTTCGAGATGCTGTTTTTCGAGAGTCACGACATCAGGCAGTGTCTGTCCCGAGCACACCTGATCTGCTTCTTTCAGCGCTCCGTTGGCCTCTGCAAGTTCGGTCCGATACTGATCTACAGCGCTTCGCAACTCGGTGACGGCTTCTTTGTCGATTCGCGCGTGAGTCCACGACGCATCGCTGTCAAAACCTGCGGCAGTTCTTTTTTGCTCCCAGTCCTGTTTTGTTTCCGCAAGGCCCGTTGCGAGTCTGGCCAGGCTCTCGGTGTGGGTTTTCAGTTCAGTTTCAAGCTCCGCACGGGCGGTGGTTGCGTTTTGATGCTGTTGCTGGGCGTCCGCGGCTGTTTTCTGCAGTTTTTCAAGCAGTGCAGTCGTAGCGTCAATTTCAGTGTCGATGGCGCCGGGCGCGCGATATTGTTCCGGAAGCCTCGCGAGAGCGGACTCCATCGCACCATGTGCTTTGGCTGACGCGGCTGCGGCGTCAGTGGAGATCGAGGCGAGCGTCTGAAGTGTTTGATCCTGCTGTGTCAATTGATCAGACAGCGTCTGAAGCTCTTCTTCGATCTCGCCGATACGCGTTTGACGATTCCTGGCGTCACGGTATCGATTCGCCAGCTGGGCGCGTGTCTCTTCGAGTTCCGACAGTGGCGTCTGCGCATGGTCGCCAAGCGCGGACTTCAGAGTCTCGGCCTCCGCCTTCTGGGTTTCGTGTTGTCCTGCAAGAACGCCAAGCTCCTGACCGGTTGTGGCGGACTTCGCCGTCAGCGTCTCGATGTGTTCTCTTGCATTTTTGATATCGGCTTCCCCGGGGATATCCAGACTGCTGTCCGCGGGTGCAGGGTGTTCGGTTGATCCACACACCGGGCAAGGCTTACCGGTGTTGAGTGTGTGGGCAAGAAGCGTGGCCCGTCCCTGATCCCGGGCGTCCTCCAGTCGCTTGCTTGTCTGCTGAGCGTCTTTGATCTTCCCTGCGAGATCCTCCTGCCGCTTCCGTGTGTCGTTCAGTTCGGCATCCAGCCGCTTGAGGTTGCCGAGCAGTTGAGCGTAGCGCTTGTGATTGTCGATCACGCCTTTGATGGCAACGCCCTCATGTTCGATAACTTCCGCGGTCTGGGTGTTTGCGCCAAGCTCGGTCAGCTCGCCGCGCAGTTTTTCTCTCTGGGCTTCAAGCTTCCGGGCGGCGACGGTGGCCGCCTCTGCGTCGGTTTTCGCTTTGGTGGCGTTGCGTTCGAGCTCGTCGAGTTGTTTCGTCTGGTTGGCGAGTTCTTCTGCCGCAACCTTCAGCGCCTGAAGGCGTTCTATCTTGCCGAGGGCATCGGTGATTTGTGGCGCCGCCTCTTTTGCCTGTTCCAGATCTGACTGGGCGTCCGTCAGGGCTTTATGGATTTCGGCCTTTCGGTTGCTGGCCTGATTCAGGGAGTCCTGGACGCTGGTGTGCTGGAGCTGCAGCTGCTGCTGTCGTTCAAAGTCTGCGGCAAGAGCAAGGGCGCGCTCTGCATCATGCAGGCGTTGTTCTCGCTGGGTCTGTTCGTCCCGTGTGGCTTCGATCTGCTTGATTCGGTTGTTCAACGCTTCGCGTTTGGCAAAAGTATCCGCAAGCTGCTTGCCCACCGTGAACTGCTCCAGAGCGCTGGTTAGCAGTGTCTGGCGTGTTTGCAGTTCGACTTCACTCTGTTCAAGCTCGACCTTAAACGTATCGACGGTCTCGCCCAACGCGGCCGCTGATTCAACCTGGGCTCCGGCAAGCAGTCCTTCGACTCTGGAATGGACGGTCTGCAGTTTTTCGGTGACCTCACGTGCGCGGTCTTTTAGTGCTGCTTCGACCCGTTCATAGCGCATCGTTCGGAACAGGTCGGAAAGTATTTTCTGTCTCTCGTCAGAGTTTGATGCCAGAAACTTTCGAAACTGTCCCTGGGGCAGAACGACGACCTGTCGAAACTGAACTGCCGTAAACCCCAGCAGCGCGATAACTTCGTCGGTGACCTTTTTTGGCTGACTGGCCACAGCGATTTCATCCGGGCCGTCGTTTTGTACCAGCGTCGCCTTGGCGGCTACCGTGGTTTCGCCATCACCTTTGAGTTTGGCGCGCGTCTGGGCAGGGGAGCGACTGACCGTGTATCGCCGATCGCCGACGGCGAACGTAAACTCGATGGTGGTGGACAGTCGGGGCGAGGCATTTTTGCTGCGCATTTCTGCGGCCGTGCGCTCGTCACCGGGTGATTCTCCATACAGCGCGAAACACATCGCGTCGAGAATGGTCGACTTTCCTGCACCCGTGTCGCCGGAAATCAGGAACATGCGACGTTCGCCCAGCGCTTCGAAATCCACCACCTCGGTTTCAAGGTAAGGCCCAAACGCCTGCATCGATATCTTCAGCGGTCTCATGTTGCGTCTGCGAGATCTTCGTTGCTTTTGCCCAGAGACTCGAGCGTTTGCTGCAGGGCGTTGCGTTCGTCGTTTGTGAGCGGTTCGCCGGTAACGTCTTGAAAAAAGGAAGCGAAGAGATCTTCATCGGTTCGCTTAAGAGTTTCTGCCGACTGACTTTGATTCTGACCGGACGCTGAAAACAGCGCGGGTCGCTCGACGCCCAGAATATTTGGAAATTTGTCGCGAAGTCGGGCGAGAGGATCGCGCAGGGCTCCACGATCGGTGAGACGTGCAAGAACATAGTCTTCGCTTGGCGGCTCACGGTCGGTCTGAAGCAGATCGTCAAACTCCGACTCCACAATTCGAACATCGCGTTTCGTCGAAAGGTGTTGTTCGGTCCGGGTGAACGCGCCCTTGTCGTCGATCTCCACCAGGCTCACCGATTTGGTGTGTGAAGCTTCAGAAAAAGAATACTTCAGCAGCGAGCCGGAATAGGCACCGTTGTTTCCAACTTTCTGTGGACGATGCAGATGACCCAGCGCGACGTAGTTAAAGCCTTCAAAATTCTTTGGTGAAACCTGATCGCTGCCACCGACGCTCAACGGACGCTCGCTGTCCGAGGTGTTGCCGCCCGCGGCAAAGCAGTGGGCGATGGCAACTTTTCTGTCCGCGCTACAGGCTGTGAGAGCCCGCTCACAGGCCAGTGACATGGCTGCATCAAAATTGCCGTACTGGGTGTCGCCCGTTCGTGTGCGGACGACGAGAGGCTCCGCCTGTTCATAGGGCAGGAGGCAGAAGTCGACCGGCCCGTGCCTGTCGTTCAATCTCACCGGCGTTATCGGATCCTGATAGGTGCCGCGGATGTGCAGGCCGGAATCCGCGAGAAGGTCCGAACTGAAGTCGATACGCTGCGCGCTGTCGTGATTGCCCGCGATCATCAGAACCGGTGTCTTCAGTCCCGTGATCACTTCCTTCAGGGTTTCGTCCAGCAGTCGAATCGCATCTTTTGGCGCGACCTGTCGGTCGAATATGTCGCCGGCGATGACCAGCGCGTCCGGTCGTTCGTCACGAATCAACCGAATCAGGTCGGCAAGAATATGGGCCTGGTCTTCCAGCAGCGAGACGCCCTGGAACAGGCGGCCAAGGTGCCAGTCAGCGGTGTGAATCAGGCGCATGGGGCAGGTCTAAATCAGCGGATCGTGGGTGGGTCAGAATCGTCTGGCGAGGAGGTTAACACGGCCGAAACCGCAGTTTTTGCCGAGGTTCCCGTCGCGCAGGCCGCTCAGGCGACCGCTTGCGTGGCGGGTTGGTGATTCATCGTCTAAACCTTAAAAACAGTCATTTAAATGACCTCGGCGTGCCTTATGGGGCGTGTCGCAAACGATCACGCAAGGCTCAAGGTAACGCACGTGGAATTCAAGGACTATCTCAATATTCTCG
The DNA here is from genome assembly GCA_938034705.1 of uncultured Gammaproteobacteria bacterium. GTDB lineage: Bacteria > Pseudomonadota > Gammaproteobacteria > Arenicellales > CALHMG01 > CALHMG01. Next base: position 15,151 of record CALHMG010000289.1, on the reverse strand, counting down.
CGACCAAGGATGGCTCGGACCTGTATCTCGCCACAGGTGCACCGCCTTGCGCCAAGTTCCATGGTTCACTGAAGCCGTTGGCCAAGGAGCCGATGGCGCCGGGTGATGTTCTCGCTGTCGCAAACAGCATCATGAACGAAGATCAGCGTGCTGAATTTGAGCAGGAACTCGAGATGAATCTTGCGATGTCGATTCCTGATGTTGGTCGATTTCGAATCAACATCTTTCGTCAGCGCAATGAGATTTCAATTGTTGCACGGAACATTAAAACCGATATCCCCAACAAAGACGATCTTGGCCTGCCACCCATACTCAGTGACGTTATCACCTCCAAGCGTGGCCTCATTCTGTTTGTCGGTGGCACCGGATCGGGAAAGTCGACGTCTCTCGCGGCGTTGATCGATCATCGAAACGCATCGGCAGGCGGGCATATTATTACCATCGAAGACCCGATCGAATTCATACACCCCCACAAGCGCTGCATCGTGAATCAGCGAGAGGTCGGGGTGGATACAAAGAGTTTTCACGCCGCACTGAAAAACACGCTTCGCCAGGCTCCGGATGTAATCCTCATTGGCGAGATTCGTGATCAGGAAACAATGGAACATGCGCTCGCGTTTGCCGAAACCGGTCACCTCGCGATTTCAACGCTCCACGCCAACAACGCGAACCAGGCGCTGGACCGAATTATCAACTTCTTCCCCGAGGAACGACGCAATCAGCTACTGATGGACATTGGTAACAACCTGCGTGCGTTCGTTTCCCAGCGTCTTATTCCGACCGTCGACGGCAAGCGCTGCGCGGCGATTGAAATCATGCTTGGCACCCCGACGATTCAGGACAAGATCATCAACGGTGAGCTTGACGAGATTAAGCCGCAGATGGAAAAAGGCGAAGCGGCGGGAATGCAGACGTTTGACCGAGCGCTGTATCGGCTTTTTAAAGACGGCAAGATTACACTCGAAGACGCTCTGAAGAATGCCGATTCTGCAAACAACGTCAGACTGATGATCAAGCTTGACGAAAGCAACGGTCCGGAAGCTGACGGCAGTTCGTTTGAGATCATCATGGATGACGAAGCGGCGAAGGATGGCGGTGATGACGCCGACGCGTCGCCGGCTGACAAGTCCGAAGCGGACGCGGCCAAAGACGCACTTGCGGCCAAGATCAAGGCCCAGGCGCTGAAGATGGAAGAGTAAGCGGACGTTTCAGGCGTACTCTGACACGAAAGCTTCGATTTCTTCCAGGACCCGCTCAGACTGGTCCTGATGGGGCGAGTGCCCGCAGTTGTCGATGAGAACGACCTTGTTTGTGCCGGGTAAGCGTTCGGCAACGATTTCAACCTGCCAGTCGGTGCCGTAGTCGTCGTCTTTGCCCTGGATCGCGAGAACCGGTACGCGTATGCCGTCAAGCGCGTCGGTGATGTTCCAGTCGGCAAACTCATCTTCAAGCCAGCCGGAGTTCCATCCGAGAAAGGCGCAGTCAACGTTGTCGCCGTGGTACCGGCGTAGTTTCTCTCGCAGGTCCGTGGTGTCCCACGCCTGGCGGGCCGCTCTGATTCCGTCGAGGCTGCGGCTCTCGCACTTAAAGTGTGGAGCCATGAGCACAAGCGCCTTCACTCGCGCATCGCTGACGGAGCCTGCGTAAATTGCTGCTATCGATGCGCCATCACTGTGGCCAACCAGAATGGTTTCGCTGATACCGGCGCCGTCCAGTACGCTGCCGAGATGCTCACGGGCTTCATCGTGCATATAGGTGGCCGGACGCGGGAGCTCACACGGATCAGACCTGCCGTAACCAAAGCGTGAATAGGCAAACACTCGCAGGTTCGTGCGGTTTGCCAGTTCTTGCGGAAATCGGCGCCAGAGTTCAACACAGCCGAGGCCTTCGTGCAGCAAAGTGAGCACCGGTCCCGGTTGTGGTTTCTCGGGTTCGAACCAGGCGTATTCAACAGATCCGCCTGGAATCTTCAGGGATGCGGATGATTGCAGCATCGGTCAGTCGCTAGCTTTGACGAAGCTTGAATCGCTGGATTTTGCCGGTCGCTGTTTTCGGCAACTCGCTGACGTAGTCGATCCAGCGTGGATACTTCCATGGAGACAGGATTCCCTGCACGTGATTCTTGATGCTGTCGAAGTCCGCGTCTGTCTGGTCGACACCATCATTGAGAATGACAAAAGCCTTGGGTTTCAACAGGCCGTCGCCGTCATCGTGGGGAACGACGGCAGCCTCAAGAACGCCAGGGTGAGTAATCAGCGCTGACTCGACCTCAAAAGGAGATACCCAGTTACCGCTGACTTTGAACATGTCATCGCCTCGTCCGCAGTAGATGTAGTAGCCGTCGTCATCGACAAAATACTTGTCCCCGGTAACCGTCCAGGGCCCAAGAAAGGTCTGCAGAGATTTTCCGCGCTGGTTCCAGTACCCCTGACACGCGGAGGGTCCGGCGACATGAAGATCGCCGATTTCGCCCGCGGCAACCTGATTACCGAGTTCGTCAACAAGTCTGGCGCTATACCCGGGTACCGGTTTTCCGGAGGTGCCGTAGCGATAGTCGTCCGGGTGGTTGGACAGAAAAATATGCAGCATCTCGGTTGAGCCAATGCCGTCGAGGATAGGAACTCCGGGAAACCGTGATTCCCACGTGTTGCCAATATTCTCAGGAAGCGCTTCGCCCGCCGATACACAACGCCGAAGTCGCGTCGAGATCTTGTCTGCGGCAATCTCCGGATCGGCCAGCATGGCGCCAAACAGTGTTGGAACGCCAAAGAAGATACTGACGTCATGTTCGGTAATCCGCTGCATGCAGGCGTCGGGTGTAGGTCGCTCTGCCATCAGTACTGCGGTAGCGCCGACTGCCAGAGGAAAGGTCATGGCGTTGCCGAGGCCATACGCGAAGAACAGTTTTGCGGCAGAAAAAACAACATCATCTTCAGCGATGCCAAGAACGGGCAGGCCATAAAGGTCAGCGGTGGCGCGAATATTGCGGTGCAGGTGGGGCGCCCCTTTGGGGTTGCCCGTGCTCCCGGAAGAGTAGAGCCAGAAAGCGATATCGTCCGAAGACGTGGTCGCGGCTTCAAGATCGGTTGACGCATCGTCAAGCCGCGAGTCCAGCGATACGGCGGCGCCCGGATCACCGGCAACGATCACCGTTTTAACCAGGGGGAGGTCATTCAACAGGGGTTGAATGGTTGGCAGTAGCGGGGCGCTTACAACAATCACCTTTGCGCGACTGTCGCCGAGAATATGCGCGTACTGTTCTGGCGTCAGCAGCGTGTTGATTGCAACCGGGACGATGCCGGCTTTTATTGCGCCCCAGAATACGGCCGGGAAGTCGATGCTGTCATGCATGATCATGGCAACTCGAGATTCAGGTTCGCAACCGAGTGCCTTGAGCGCGTTGCCTGCCTGATTTACGCGCGTGGCAAGCTGGGCGTAAGTGTGTTCACCGGTATCGTCGATTATTGCAGTCTTGTTAGCTCGTCCGGCCTTGATGTTGCCGTCGATAAAGTCGACCGCGGCGTTGTAGGGTTGCGGCGGCTCCTGCAGCCAGGTGTCATCAGATATGGGATTCATGAGGGATGTGTCTCTGGGAAAACTTCCGGGCGGATAAAATCGTGATCACCGGGCTCAAAGCATTTTGTTGGGTTGATTCGGTTACATCGAGTCAGATGCCGAGATAGCGATTCTGAAGTTCGGTGTCGTGTTTGAGGTTTTCGGAATCACCCTGCCAGACCACCTCGCCACGTTCCATGATGTAGTGACGATCGGCGATATCCAGCAGGGCGTCGAGATTTTTGTCGATTAAAAGTACGGACAGCTCTCGTTCTTTCAGAAGTCGCAGAGCTTTCCATATCTCTTCACGAATCAGCGGCGCGAGACCCTCGGTCGCCTCGTCGAGGATCAGGAGACTCGGGTTTGTCATCAGGGCGCGGCCAACCGCCAGCATTTGCTGTTCGCCGCCCGACAGGTGTTCCCCGAGATTGTTGATTCTCGTTTCCAGTGCTGGAAACAGCTCGAGTACCGAGTCAATCGTCCAGGGTGCAGTCGCGTTCTGACGATTGGACGCCGTCGCTATGAGGTTCTCGCGCACCGTCAGGTTGGGAAAGATCTGGCGACCTTCGGGTACCAGCCCCATGCCCAGTCTTGCGATCACATAACTCGGTTCGTTGTGGACAGGCTTGGTCTGAAAGCTAATTTCGCCGCCGGTTGTTTTCAGCAGGCCGGTAATACATCGGACGGTGGTGGTTTTGCCCATCCCGTTGCGTCCAAGCAGAGTTACGGTCTGTCCTTTCTCGACCTCAAGGTCGACACCAAACAGAACTTTGGATGTTCCGTATGCGGCTTTGACCTGACTGAGTTTCAGCATCTGCTCAATCCTCGCCCAGGTACGCTTCGCGAACTTCTTTGTTGCTGCGGATAGACTGGGGGTCGCCCGTCGCGATAATGCGACCGTAAACCAGTACGGAAATCCGGTCAGCCAGCTGGAACACGGCCTGCATGTCGTGTTCAACGAGCAGCATTGTCACCTGACCTTTGATTGATTTCAGATAGCTCGTCATGTCCGCCGAATCGGCGGGTCCCATGCCGGCCATGGGTTCATCAAGCAAGAGCATTTTGGGATCGGTCGCCAGCGCCATCGCAATCTCCAGCTGGCGCTGTTCGCCGTGGGCCAGATCCCCCGCCGGGATATCGGCGCGTTCGCCGAGTCCAACGTCGGCGAGGCGACGGCGGGCGGGCTCTGTCAGAACCTGATCTGAGCTGGCGTCTTTGAGAAACCGAAAACTGTGTCCGCTGTGCGCCTGGATCGCCAGCGCGACATTCTGCAACGCGGTGAAATCATGGAACACCGAGGTGATCTGGAAAGTTCGTGCCAGGCCAAGACGCGAACGGGCGGGTGCCGAGAGACGCGTGATATCGCGTCCGGCAAATACGGTGCTGCCACCGTCCGAGCGCTGGAGTCCGGACAGTTGTGAAATCAGCGTGGTCTTGCCGGCGCCGTTAGGTCCAATGATAGCGTGCACTTCGCCTTCGATAACTTCAAGGGAGACGCCGTCTGTAGCTTTGACACCGCCAAAGCTCTTGCGCAGCTCCTTGACTTCCAGCATCACGGTGCTCATGGCCGCGCGCCTTCACGCTCAAAAAGACTTGCGATGCCGCGTCTGAAAAAGATGATGACGAGCAGCAGGAACGGTCCAAAGATCAGATGCCAGTGTTCGCCGAGGCGAAACCCGTTGATTTCAGGAAGCTGCGGCAGGAATTCGGACAGCAGCCAGAAAACCAGCGCGCCGGCGACCGGACCAAATAGCGTCGCCATCCCGCCGAGCACCACCATGAAGATGAGTTCACCCGACTTGGTCCAGTGCAGAGCATCGGGGCTTATGAAAGACTCAACGTTCGCCGAGAGCATGCCGGCGAGACCGCAGATCAAGCCGGAAATTACAAAGCAGGTGAGTCGGTAGCGATAGGTTGGAAATCCCATCGCCTGCATACGGGTCTCGTTTGACGCCGCACCCCGAATGACGTTGCCAAACCTCGAACCAACGATCCGCGCGCACAGCCACAGCGCACCGAGCATGCAGAAGAAAATGGTGTAGTACAGCGTGTTGGGGTTATCGAGAGAAAAGAATGACAGTCCAAAATCGCTGCGGTTATAGATGACCAGTCCGTCGTCACTGCCGTATTCGTCGATACTGATGATGAGGTAGTACATCATCTGCGACAGGGCCATCGTGATCATGATGAAGTAAACGCCACGCGTACGCAGGCTGACGGCGCCAACGATCAGTCCAATAATCGCGCAGGAACCGAGAACGGCGAACAGATGAATCCACCCGCTGTCGATTTCATAGTAGGCAAGAATGCCGACAGCGTAACCGCCGACGCCCAGGAACAGGGCGTGACCAAAGCTGACCATGCCGCCGTAACCGAGAATAAGGTTCAGACTGATCGCCGCAATTGCCCAGATCATTGCGCGCATGAAGACGCCGGGCCAGTAGGTGTTGTCGAGAGCAGCCGAGATCAGCGGCACGAGCGCACAAAGCAGCACGACCGAAATGGCGAAGATGCCTTTGGCGGACATGAGTTGCTTCATCGCTCCCTCGCCCTAGCCACTTTTCGGCGGAAACAGGCCCTGGGGTTTAAAAAACAACACCACGGCCATGAATATGTAAATGAGCATCGACGACAGCGCAGGTCCCGCGGACTCTGCGGCGTTTGGCGACAGAAAAGTAAGCAGCAGGACATCGAGAAACGAACGGCCGAGGCCGATAATGAGGCCTGTGATGATCGCGGCGATAAATGCGCCTCGTACCGAACCAATGCCACCGATCACGATCACCACAAATGTCTGGATGATGATCACTTCACCCATGCCGGCTGTTGCGCCCAGAATCGGAGTGATCAGCATTCCCGCCAGACCGGCTAGTCCGGCACCGACGCCGAACACGATCGTAAACAACAGGGGGATGTTGACGCCCAGTGCGCCAGCCATTTGACGATTGGATGCGCCGGCTCGAATCAGCATGCCGAGTCGGGTTTTGGTTACCAGTAACCAGAGTCCCAGGGCGACCAGAAGACCGGCACCGATTATGGCGAGACGGAACTTCGAGTACTCAATCCCGAGGGGAAGCATCACGGTGCCGCCGAGCCAGGTGGGGAAGGGCACCGTCAGCCCGTCGGTGGGCCAGATTACCTGGGCGAGTTCGTTAAAGAACAGAATCAGGCCAAACGTGGCGAGTACCTGGTCGAGATGATTGCGTTCATACAGAGACCGAAGGGCGACGCGTTCGACAAGACACCCGAGCAGCATGCTGCCCGCAACACCGGCTGCAATGCCAAGAAGATACGATTTGGTTGCCAGCATGACCGTGGCGCCAAAAAACGCGCCCATCATGTACATCGTGCCGTGGGCGAGATTGACGAAATCCATGATGCCGAACGTCAGCGTCAAACCCGCTGCGAGCAGGAACAGCAAAATTCCCAGCTGCACGCCGTTAAGCGTCTGTTCGGCGATCAGTACCCAGTCCACGATTCGCGTACGTTCCCTAGATCAGAAAAATTACAGGCCACAAACAACAGCTTTAAGAAAAACGGGGATGCTGGCATCCCCGTTTTGGTAACGCTGATTGCTGAGAGTCCGCAGACTTACATGTTGCACTCTGCCGCGTAAGTGTCCTGGTGGTTAGCCAGCACGACGTCACGGATAGACGTAGTCCACACGCCGTCGGCGTCCTTTACCACTTCACGACTGTAGAAGTTCTGAATCGGGAAGTGATTGGGGCCCATCTTGAAATCGCCGCGAACCGATGCGAAGTCAGCGGCCTCAAGTGCGGCACGCAGGTCATCCGTTTTGCTCATGTCGCCGCCAACCGCCTTGATTGCGGAGGCAATGTAATTGATCGCGTCGTAGCTCTGTGCGGCATAGAAACTCGGGTACTTGCCGTACTCGGCCTTGAACCCGTCAACAAACTTCTTGTTTGCGGCGTTATCGAGATCCGGTGCCCAGAACTGCGTCATGGTGCTGCCGAGGACTGCTTCCATGTTAGCGCTCTGAAACTTTGGCAGACCGATCGAGTCGACGGTGAATACGGTATACAGCGGAACCTTGCCACCGAGGCCGGATTCAGCGTACTGCTTCATGAAGGCACCACCGTGCTTGCCGGGGTAGAAGATGAACACGCCGTCAGGGTTGGCGGCTTTGGCTTTTGACATCTCGGCAGACCAGTCGATCTGGTCAGGCCATTTGGTCATGTCCTTGCCAACGATTTCACCTTTGAAGGTACGTTCAACACCGGCAACCATGTTTTTGCCGGCAGCGTAGTTCGGCGCCATGATGTAAAGCGACTTAACGCCTTTCTTGTTCAGAACCTCGCCCATGGCCATCGGCGTCTGGTCGTTCTGCCAGGAAATGTTGAAAAAGTTCTTGTTGCAGTTTTTGCCCGCAAGTGGCGACGGGCCGGCGTTGGCGCTGATCAGGATTTTGCCGGCGTCGAGTACGGTTTTGCTCGACGCGAGCAGCACGTGCGACCAGATATAGCCGGACATGATGTCGACCTTGTCCTGCTTGATCAGGCGTTCGGTTGCCTGCTTGCCTTTTTGCGGGTTGAACTCGTCGTCGCCGAACACGACTTCAAATTCCACGTCGCCGGCTTTGCCGCCAAGGTGCTTGACCGCAAGATTTACGGCATCGCGCATGTCGTTGCCGATGACGGCAGCGGGTGTGCTCAGGGTGGTGACAAAGCCGATTTTGACTTTGTCGGCCTGGGCGACGGTGACGCCGACGAAGCTCAGTGCTACGGCCGGCAGCAGGACTTTGCTGATTTGACTTAGTTTCTTTGCGGTTCGCATCGAATTCTCCTCTGGCTGGCCCAGCGCATGTCAACGTCTCGCGATATCGCCTGTTTTGTGGCGAGATCTTCGAATGATCTCGTGAGGCATAACTGCACGTGACGATGCAGGCCAATTTTGTTTTTAGACTACGGACTTACCAGGGTTCTCTGCCCTGCGCGCAGGCGCCCATTGTAACCCGTTCGGACGCACCGTTGGGTCTGGCGTCAGCGCAAATTTCGGCGTTTCGCACTCGTGCCGATAGGCGAACGCCAGCCCCTGCGACCGTCGTGTGCGAATCGCTTGTGGGGCCCTTTCGTGGACCTATTTGGTCGGGTTGGTGGAAGGCGTGGCGGCCTCGTACGCACTCACAAACTGCGGCGAACGCTCACGCAGCCGGTCGGCGCTGACGCGTCCACCACGTGTCATGTAAGACCACGCAAACGACCACGGGTCGAGTCGCATCAGGTCGGCGAAGTCTTCATACCACCCGATGCTGGCGCGGGCGACTGACATCAGTTTATCGGCGCCGGGTTTGCGCAGCTCAACGAACCGCTTTAGGGCCGGTTCAACAACAAACTCACTGTGCGCAAGCGCGTCACAAAGAAACAGCGCATCCTGCATTGCGGTGCGCGTGCCCGATCCAATCGAAAAATGGACGGTTCGCAGCGCATCGCCAATCAATACCTCGTTGTTAACGTACCAGCGTTCATTCGTGATCATCGGAAAGCGCCGCCAGATGGAGTTATTGGACTGAAGCGTGTTTCCGGCAAGGTCCGTGGCGAACACGCGTTCGCAATACGCGATGGACTCGGCTTCGGTCATCGTCGCGAGTCCCGCGGCCGCGAAAGTTGCCGCGTCGCATTCCACCAGAAACGTACTCATCGTCGGGCTATAGCGATACGTGTGGGCGACGAAACTGCCGTGTTCGTTTTCACGAAATATCAACGACAGCGAATCAAAAACTCGCGTGGTGCCATACCAGATAAAGTGATTGGTTACTTCCTCGGTGCTGGTGCCGAAGTCACTCGAGGCACGAATCTGACTGTTAACGCCGTCCGCACCGACCACAAGATCCGCTTGCGCACGAAGCGGATCGTTCGCATCGAATCGTGAATCAAAATCAATCCGGACATTCTCTGCTCGACAGCAGTTCTGCAGCACGTCCAACAGCTTTTGTCGGCTGATACCGGAGAAGGTGCTGCCGTCTATGCCGATTGCCTGATCGCGGTGGACAATCGTCAGCTGATCCCACACTTCCAGATGACCGGTGAGAGTCGTGAAGACATCGGGAATGCGCTGTTCAATAAACTCCAGGGCCGCGCCGGAAAACACAACACCCCAGCCATAGGTGTTGCCGGCAGGGTTTTGCTCGACGACGGTGATGTCACAATCGGGCAGCTGCCGTTTCATCAGTAACGAGAATAGAAGTCCGGCGGGTCCTGCACCGACAACCAGAATTCGAAAAGCATTTTTCGCGGCCGTCGCACTCATTGATTCAGGCGACCGGCGATGTCGTCACGCAGTGATTTCTTGTCAATTTTCCCCACGTTGGTCTGGGGCAGGTCGTCAACGACAACAAGCCTTTCCGGAAGTTTGAATCGAGCGATGCCCTTGGCGTCAAGAAAATCGCGCAACGCATCAAGTTCAACAGTCGCGGACGGGTTCGTGATGACGTAAACACAGATGCGCTCGCCGAGTGTTTCATCCGGCATCGCCACGGCCGCAACGTTGAAGACATCAGGGTGCGACAGAATCAGATTCTCGATTTCTTCGGCCGAAATCTTTTCACCGCCACGGTTGATGAGATCTTTGTCACGGCCTTCTACGACGAGATTGCCGTCGCTGCGCATTCGAACAATATCGCCGCTACGATAAAATCCATCGGCGGTGAAAGACCGTGCGTTGTGTTCAGGTGCGTTGAAATATCCCTGAAGTGTGTAAGGGCCGCGGGTCAGGAGTTCGCCGGGTTCGCCATCGTCGACGTCGTTGCCCTGGTCGTCCACGATTCGTATTTCGTCTGCTGGTGACATCGGACGTCCCTGGGAATGCACGATCGCCTCGTCCGGATCATCAAGTCGTGTGAAGTTGATCAGTCCTTCTGCCATTCCAAACGCCTGCTGCACCGTGGCGCCCAGCTCGGGTTTGACGCGAGCCGCAACTTCGGCCGGAAACACCGATCCGCCTACCTGAAGTATCTCAAGGGAAGACAGATCAGCGTCGGCCGCGGCCGGTGCGTTGAGCCACTGCAGCGCGACAGCGGGAACAACCGCGGTTATCGTAACTCGCTCACGGGCGATGACTTTGAACGCATTTTCAGGAGCAGGGCTGGGCGTCATGATGACGCGCCCGCCGGCCACCAGCGTTCCGAGAATGCCGGGACACGCCAGCGGAAAATTATGGCCTGCCGGCAGCGCGACGAGATAGCGGGTTGCCGGAGTGACGTTGCATAGCGCCGCGGCAGTTCGGGCGTTGTACAGATAATCGTCGTGGGTGCGTGGTATGAGTTTTGGCAGGCCGGTAGTGCCACCCGAAAGAAGAAACAGCGCTACGGATCGCGATGCCGGCATCGGCCCGAGGCTGGCCGGCTCGCCAGCGTTGCTGACGGTGTCGAGGTCGATGAAGTTCTCGAACACGCGATCGACAGACGCGTCGACAATGACGTGTTGCAGGTCTGGCGCGTTTGACTGAAGTGTCTGGGCCATCGCCTGAAAATCGAAATCGCGAAAGCGGTCGGCTATGACAAGACCTCTGGCTTTGGAGAATTCGAGCAAGAAGGACAGCTCGTGCTCACGATGGGCCGGGAGCGCCATGATCGGCTGCAGGCCAATGCGCAAGCACGCCAGTGTGAAGGTGACGAACTCGGTGCAGTTCGGGAGCTGCGTGACGATGCGATCACCCGGCTCGAATCCACATTGTGTGAGACCGGCTGCGAGTTGCGTGGATCGATCGATCAGTTCAGCGTAGGTCGTCGTCCCTTCAGAATCTACAACCGCAACGGAGTCGGCGTGCCCCGTTGCAGTCTGCGCAATGGCCTCGAACAGGGACTGGCCCTGCCAGTATCCATCGCGCTGAAATGACTGTACCCGGCGTGCAGGCCAGTCGATAAATCCTTGCGGATGATTGATCTCGCTGGGTTTCATGCTCTAACTCAAGCCCCCGTAAAGGCGTCAGTAAATTCCGACGCCGCCTTAGTTGAGTTTGACGTACTCAAACTCCCCGGGCTGATTGTCTATCCCGGTTTTGGGTGGCGCAATCCATGATGCAAACTCGCCGGGCTCGACGACCTGGTTCATCGTTGACCGGATCCACTGCATGTCGTCGTCAGAGGGCAGCCAGTTCGATTCATTGGCGAGCCAGTCCGCTTCGGGGATGACGACGCCTTCCGGTGTGACGCTCATGCCGGCGAACTCGCCGACATTTCGGTGAAACGCCCGGTGGGGGAGCGACAGTTCAAAATCGATCTCGGCTTTTGACAGGACGCGATTCCAGCGCTTGAACGCTTTCGAGGCATCGACGATGTAGTCGTCGCAGAGGCGTCCGTTGAGTGCGGTGAGCGCCGGCTCATCCGACATTTTGAATTCACCATCGAGGTATCTGAGGACGGCGTAGGTGCTGTCTACAAGCCTGTGATCGTCGTCAATTTTTTCTTCCTGGAAACGACCCTTGAGTCCGGCGTTGTAGGAGTTGGCTGCGTTGGTGGAAAGTTCCGAGCCAAACAGATCAAGCGTTACCGAGTAGTGGAAGTTGATCTTCTTCTGAAAAGTACCGAGATCAATGACGCCGTGGTCACGAACCCGCTTGTCGTGTGGATCCTGAATGCCGAGTTCGCGCATTTTGGATGTGGTTTTTTCCAGCACGCGCGTCAACCCGGATTCGCCGACGAACATGTGATGGGCCTCTTCCATCAGCATGAAGCGCGTGGTGCGCGACAGCGGGTCGAATCCGGACTGCGCCAGTGACGCCAGCTGCATTTTGCCGTCGCGATCGGTGAAGTAGGTGAACATGAAAAATGACAGCCAGTCGGGTGTCTCCTCGTTGAACGCGCCAAGGATTCGCGGCTTGTCGACGTTGCCCGAGCGGCGGCGCAGAAGTTCTTCAGCTTCCTCGCGACCGTCGCGTCCAAAGTACTTCTGCAGCAGGTAGATCATTGCCCACAGATGCCGACCTTCCTCGACATTGACCTGAAAGAGATTGCGCATGTCATAAAGTGACGGTGCAGTCTGACCCAGAAATCGTTGCTGCTCGACCGACGCGGGTTCGGTGTCGCCCTGAATTACACACAGGCGTCTGAGCATTGCGCGATACTCTCCCGGCACCTCCTGCCATACGGGTTCGCCCTGATGTTCGCCGAAGCCGATGGTGCGTCCTTCTTCTTTCGGGGCCAGCAGGATGCCCCATCGGTATTCGGGCATGGTGACGTAGTTGAACTGCGCCCAGCCCGCAGGGTCGACGCCGACCGCTGTACGCAGATAGACCTGCTTTTCCTGGAAGCCTTCGGGTCCCATGGATTTCCACCAGTCGATGTAACCCGGGTGCCATTTCTCCAGCGCCTTTTTCACACGCGGGTCGTCGGACAGGCCTACGTTGTTAGGGATCAGATCGTCGTAATCAACATCAATGCGCATGGTGTGCGGTCTCTCTGGTTTTCAGGCAGGCGTTCAGGTGCGTTCACGGTTGAAGTCAGGTCGGGTGCCGGTGCCGTAGAGTTTGAGGGCGCCGTCGTCGCCTGCGGCATTGGGTCGCTGGAAAATCCAGTTTTGCCAAGCCGTCAGCCGTCCGAATATTTTCGTTTCCAGTGTTTCGGGGCCGGCGAAACGCAGATTGGCCTCAAGCCCGGTGAGCGAGTCGCTGGAAAAGCTGGTCCGTTCTTCAAGGGCAATGCGAATCTCGTCATCCCAGTCGATGTCGTCGAAGCTGTCGGTCACCAGACCCAGTTCCATTGCTTCGGCAGACCCAAGCTGGCGATCAATATTCGTTCTCGCCGCATCTACGGCTTCGGGCTCGCCCAGAAACCGGGTTTCAAGACGTGTAAGTCCGTTGCCCATAGGCAGTGGACCAAAGTTAATTTCGTCAAGAATCACAAACGGTCCGTCTGCCGCATCGTCGGGTTCAAACATGTAGCTGCGATCGACAGCAAACAGCAGTTCGGCGAACAGTCCGGCGAACGCGCTGTCAGTTTCGATCAGGGCATAGGCGGTGCGGGCGTTGACGTCCAGACGCTTAAGGGTGCGTTTCCAGTACAGAAGAATTTCGTTGACGAGCCAGTTGTCGCGATGCTCGAGCAGAAAGTTGTCCCAGGCGACGAGCTTCTGCATGTCGCCCGTGGTTTTTATCAGCAGCAGGCCGACCTTGGCTTCGTTGAGCCGCAGATGAAGGAGGAGATCGTCGAATTCTCGCGCGGTCTGCAGTATCCAGGAGCTGTCGCCCAGCGCGTGCAGTTCGTCAGTAGAGAGCGGCGGTGCGGTGTCCGGGGCCTGCAGCACGATCGTTGCGATGCCCTGATCGCGATCAATCTGCGCCGAGACGTTGGAATAGGTGATCGCCGACGCCGATATCTCGCGATTGAGCGGGTTAAGGGCAACGCCGGTGCTGTTGTCAGGGCGGTTGCTGAGTTCGGCAATCTGCAGCGCACGCGAGCGAACCTTTTCGTCGAACTCACTTTTACGCGCAAGCTCATCCACCAGCCCCCAGTCGACGGCGCGCTGGCCTTTGACGCCTTCCTCGGTTGTACAGAAAACATCCGCCCGGTCTCGCCGTACTCCGCGTTTGTCGACAAGTCGTGTCAGGCCGCCGGTGCCTGGAAGCACAGCGAGCAGGGGAACTTCGGGCAGCGACACCGCGCTGTTGCTGTCGTCGGCGAGGATGATGTGATCGGTGCTGGCGGCAAGTTCGTAGCCGCCACCGGCGGTGGGGCCGTTTAACGCGGTGATCCAGTGCTGCTCGGAATTCTCGGTCGCGTCTTCGATGGCAAGGCGCGTTTCGTTGGTGAACTTGCAGAAGTTGACCTTGTGGGCGTGCGTTGACCCGCTGAGCATGCGGATATTGGCGCCGGCGCAGAAGACGTTGTCCTTGCCGGACTTAATGACGACCGTTTTGACCTCGGGGTGTTCGAATCTCAGCCGCTGCACCGCGTCAGCCAGTTCGATGTCAACGCCCAGGTCATAGGAGTTGAGCTTGAGCTCGTAGCCTTCCATCAGCCCGCCGCTCTCGTCGACGTCCATCACCAGCCACGCGATCGGGGCGTCAATCTCGATGCGCCAGTGTTTGTAACTCGCCGGCGAGGTCTGAAAATCAATCATGCAAAGGGGACAGGCACTGAACAGGGAATCAGCAGTATAGTTCCTCCTCGACAGCGGCTTCTATAGGAACTATATTTCCGAACTATGGCTCGGGGACACACACTTTCGTGACTCGGAGATGGCTCGGGGACACACACTTTCGTGACTCGGAGATGGCTTGGGGACACACACTTTCGCGGCCAGGTCCGCCCAACTGGCGTACTGCCCGTGGCGAGGACAGGCTCTCTCGGCCGAAGGCTGGTCGGTCTAACACATTGTTTTAGTAACGGTTCTGGCGTCCGGCAGGGCACTGAGGATCGACGGCTCGGTGCCTGTCCTCAGTACAACTCAGGGTGAGGTTCGGGTGTCTGTCCTCGTTGAGTGTCCTCGTTGAGTGCCCGTTGAGTGCCTGTCCTGATTGAGCTGATTGAGCACGGATTGAGCAAATGCAGGGATTCAGATGACCGAAAACAATCAGGACTCGGAGCGGGCCGGCGGAACGGCGGCGTCCGTTGCCAGCGTCGGGCTGGCCGTGAAGGCCG
>CALHMG010000288.1 GCA_938034705.1 uncultured Gammaproteobacteria bacterium | reverse complement strand
TGTTACAACCGGGTGGCCGTGGCCCAGACAGGAAACGGCCGCACCGCCCGACGCATCGAGGTAGCGCTTGCCCGTCGTGTCGATCAGAAAGCAGCCTTCCCCTCCGGCAACCGTTGGCAGAGCATTGGTGGCTCCTCGCGGGAATACATGACTGGTGCTCGCGGTGCTTTTAGACATTCTGCTGAAACCGGTGACAGTTGCAACGATGCTAGCGCACTACCGCCGCACTCGCACTGTATTTTGTGGCCCGTCGGGACCGGTCAATTACTCGCGATGAAACCCCGCGCCACGGCGGGATCGATTGCCCGTAAACTCGAACCCTGCCTCCAACAATCATCTAAGACGTTAGCTGCATGAACTCACAAGCACCCTGGACCGGCATCTACCCTATCGCGCCCACAGCCTTCGCCGACAACGGCGACCTGGACCTTCAGAGCAATCGACGCGTTCTCGACTGCATGATCGACCAGGGAGTTTCCGGCATCTGCATTCTTGCGAACTATTCCGAGCAGTTCGCACTGACCGATGCCGAACGCGAAACGATGTTGACACTGTCGACCGAACAGATTGCAGGTCGCGTTCCGATCATCGTAACGACCAGTCACTACTCCACACGAATCGCGGTGGAGCGAGCCAAGCGCGCCGAGCAGGCCGGCGCAAACATGGTGATGATGATGCCGCCGTATCACGGCACCGCAATCAAAGCCGACGACGCTGGCGTGTTTGAACACTTCGCTGCGATCAACGATGCCGTGTCGATCCCGATCATGATTCAGGACGCACCGCTGTCGGGCGTAAATCTCTCGATTCCGTTGCTGGTCAAAATGGCGAACGAACTCGACAACGTCAGCTACTTCAAGATCGAGATGCCGGGAACCGCACATAAGCTGCGTGCCCTGATCGAAGCCGGCGGCAGTGCGATCAAGGGCCCCTACGACGGTGAGGAGTCCATAACCCTCATGGCCGATCTGGACGCTGGCGCCACCGGCACCATGTCGAGTGCGCTGCTGCCCGATCTGATTAAACCTGTGGTTGAAGATTTTCTGAAAGGCGATCGCGCCGCCGCCGAGGCGCAGTACAACAAAATTCTTCCACTGATCAACTATGAGAACCGGCAGTGCAATCTGCGCGCGACAAAAAGCGTCATGCTCGAAGGTGGTGTCATTGCCAGCGACGCGGTCAGACACCCTTTTACGCCGCTGCCTGAGCCCACGCGCGCGGGCCTGCTGAAACTCGCTCGCGAGGTCAATCCGGTTGCCCTGACCTGGGGCCTGTAAGACCGTCGCCTAAATTCGCGAAATGACTGATCCCAAGCCTCTGGACTCGATGAGACACCCGGGATGAATCTCGAGCGGCCCGACTTTGCGATCGTCGGTGGTGGCATCGGCGGCCTCGCAGCGGCGCTGTCGTTGGCGCAAAAGGGTTTCGCGTCAACGGTGTTCGAGCAGGCCGAGCGCTTTGGTGAAATCGGCGCCGGCATCCAGCTTGGTCCGAACGCTTTTTTCTGTTTCAGAGAAATGGGCATTCTCGACGCCGCATCGAACGGCGCGGTCCACATTGAGCGCGTTCAGATCATGGATGCGCTGTCAGGGGATGAACTCATCGGCATCCCTGTCGACGACGACTTCAAAGCACGATACGGAAACACCTACGCGGTCGTTCACCGCGCCGATCTGCACAATGTGCTCCTGAACGCTTGCGACACGCATGAACTCGTCACGCTGAAGACCCGTCACAACGCCGTTGGCTACCAGCTGGACAACGGGCGGGTCCGCGTGCACTTCAGTGATCAACCGGACTTCAGCGCTGACGCATTGATCGGCGCCGACGGCCTGCGGTCGCGCATCCGTGAGCAGGTCGTAGGCGACGGGCCGCCTCGGGTATCGGGACACGCCAGCTACCGGGCTCTGGTTCCCATTGAACGCGTCCCGGAGAATCTCAGGTGGAATACGGCGACGCTGTGGGCCGGCCCCAAGTGCCATATCGTTCACTACCCGCTCAAGGGCAGCAAAGTGTTTAATCTGGTTGTCACCTACCACAACGATGCGCCGGAACCTGTCGCGGGGAAATCTGTCGAGCTCGACGAGGTGCGACAGGGGTTCGAGCAGGTCGCGGCACTTCCGAAAGAACTCGTTGACCGCGGGCGTGACTGGAAGCTCTGGGTCTTGTGCGATCGGGACCCCACTGATCGGTGGCTCGACGGCAATGTTGCCCTGCTCGGGGATGCGGCCCATCCCATGCTGCAGTACCTCGCCCAGGGTGCCTGCATGGCGATCGAAGATGCCGTGTGTCTCGCGCACGTAATGCATAAACGTAACGGCGACATAGCAAGTGCGTTGCGCGACTACCAGGCACGGCGCGTCGTTCGAACGGCTCGCGTTCAAACCTATTCTCGACTCATCGGCGACCACATCTATCACCCCGTCGGCGCCAGTGCGCTCGCCAGAAACAGTGCGTTAAAGTCGATGTCGCTGGACCAAATCCATGAAAACATCGCCTGGCTTTATGGCGGCACCGCGCTGGACCCTGCGCCCGTGACATAATCCGTGCCGGCGAGATCATCACTCGAACATCGAACAACACCAGAGGCTGGATAAAACTATGAGTAACGTCGAAACCATGTTTGGGCTCAAAGGGCAGACGGCGCTGGTCACCGGATCAAGCCAGGGCATCGGCTATGCGCTGGCGAAAGGGTTCGCCCAGGCCGGGGCTGCAGTTATTATCAACGGACGCAGCCAGGACAAACTCGACAAAGCGGCCCAGACCCTCGCCGATGAAGGCCTGGAGGTAACGACCCTTGCCTTCGACGTCACCGATCATGAGGCCGTGCGATACGCAATCGATGATCTCGAAGAAAGCGGAACGCCGATTACCATCCTCGCCAACAACGCCGGGATTCAGCATCGTTCGGCGCTGGAAGACTTTGCAGAAAGCGACTGGAACCGCGTAATCGACACCAACCTCAACAGCGTCTTTCACGTCGGCCAGGCTGTCGCTCGACACATGATCAAGCGAAAGTCCGGCAAGATCATTAACACCTGTTCATTGATGAGCGAGCTTGGTCGGGCCAGCGTCACGCCGTATGCGGCCAGCAAGGGTGGCGTGCAGATGCTTACGCGCGGAATGTGTTGCGAGTGGGCACGCCACGGCATGCAGATCAACGGCATTGCGCCAGGCTATTTCAAGACCGAGTTGACCAGTGCGCTCGTCGAAGACGCCGACTTCAGCAGCTGGCTTGAACACCGAACACCGGCGCAGCGATGGGGCGATGTCGAGGAACTTGTCGGCACCGCAGTGTTTCTCGCAAGCCCTTCAGCCGGTTTCGTCAACGGTCAGGTGATCTTCGTCGATGGCGGCATAACCGCGTCTCTCTGACCTGTCGGTCTCCTTCACTCGATACCGGCAGTGCCGACGAGCTGGAGACTCCCGAGCTGCACCTCGAGGCGCCGTTAACCCAGCGCGGCCGCGGCGGCGCTCAACTTCTCTATGGTCCCGAAGTCGCCCGCCTTTACCGCGGCCGACGGGACCAGCCAGGAGCCGCCGACACACGCAACGTTGGGCAGTCCAAGATAATCGCTGACGTTGTCAGGACTGACGCCCCCGGTGGGGCAGAACCGCACCTGATGCAAAGGCCCGCCGATCGACTTGAGCCACGCCACCCCACCGCTTTGTTCAGCGGGAAAGAACTTCAGCACGCTGTAGCCGCGTTCGGCCAGCGCCATGGTTTCAGAAACGGTAGCGGCGCCCGGCAGCAGTGGGACCTCGGTGTCATCCGCCGCGTCGACGAGCGATGCCGTGACGCCCGGA
>CALHMG010000287.1 GCA_938034705.1 uncultured Gammaproteobacteria bacterium | reverse complement strand
GCCTGATTCTGACGGTTATGTTCGGGTGCTGTCGGCAATTGAGAGGCTAGCGCCCCGGTCCGGCCGCCTGAAAAATTGCGGCAGTCGGGAACCCCATTTTTTTGCGAAAAATGTCACAGGATTTACCGCCAAACCGTGCTGCAAGCAGGCCCGGTAGGACTCGAGATTCCCGGCGAGGATAGAGCCGATGCTGCGATTGGTCACCCCGCCCATGCGCATGCGCACCAGAATCTGGGGAATAAACTTTGATCGGACGCCGTGCACTCGCAAAAACCGCATGCACAGCTCAAAGTCAGACTGGATTCGGTAACGGGTGTCAAACAGCCCGAAACGCTGATAGATGTCCCGGCGAACAAAAAACGTCGGGTGAGCCGGAATCCACCCGCGCTCGAACAGGCCCGCTTCATATTCGCGGGATTCCCAGTACCGAATGATTCTGGCCGTATCGGCGCGATCAACATAGACGAGGTTACCGTACGTTGCGTCTACGTCAGGGTCAGCAAAGTTCGAGACAATAATCTCAAGCGCGTCGCCGCGTGCATACAGATCATCGCCGTTCAAGGTACCGACGATATCGCCGGTGGCGAGCGCGATCCCCTTGTTCATCGCAAAATACAACCCGCGATCAGGCTCACTCACCAGAACCGAGATTTCGTCACGGTAGTTCTGGAGCACCTCCAGCGTGCCATCGGTAGAACCTCCGTCGATGACGATATGCTCGACCTCGCCATAAGTCTGGGACTGAACTGACTCGATAGTGTCGGCGATGGTGTCGACGTTGTTGAACACAACGGTGACGATTGAAACGCGCATCCGGACTCGCTCCGTGCGCAGCGCACGGATTTCAAAGGGCTTGAGTCAATCCTTACCCAGCGCCACTGCCTGCGCCAGAGCCGCGGTTTCCTTTGGGACTAATTCCCGCCACTGTCCCTTTTTGAGCTGCCGGTCAAGTTTGATCGGGCCGTACTGTTCACGGATCAAACGATTGACGCTCCCACCTACGGCCTCGAACAGCTTTCTGACTTCGCGGTTGCGACCTTCAGCGAGCTTTGCCGTGTACCAGGTGTTGGCGCCGCCTGAAGATTTTTCCTTGTGCAAACTCAGAAACGAGCAGGTGCGGCCATCGACTTTGACACCGCTCAACAGTCGCGACTGCGCGCTGTCACTGATTCCTCCAACGACACGGCAGCGATAGACCCGAACGATTTCGTGACTCGGATGCATCAGCCGATGGGCCAGCTCGCCGTCTGTAGTCAGCAACAACAGCCCTGAGGTATTGATGTCGAGACGCCCAACGGACACCAGACGCGGACCGTGCCACGCGCTCAGGCTGTCGAAAACGGTTCGCCTGCCCCGGGGATCGCTGGCGGTACAGATCTCGCCTTCGGGTTTGTGGTACGCCACAACCGATCGCGTATCGTCTGCCTCGAGCAATACGCGTTTGCCGTCGACACGGATGTCGCTGTTGTAATCAACACGCTGCCCCAGGGTGGCAGGTTTGCCGTCGACGATGACACGCTCTTGTTCAATGAGCTTTTCTACCGCGCGTCTGGAAGCCACTCCTGCGGCCGCTAGCGCCTTGTTGATTCGAGTCGACACAGACGTCTGTCCGGGTACCTGTTATCGGCGGTCAGACCTGACCACTCTGATCGTCGGTCCCGGACGCTTCGGGCTGATCGGCGCCCGACTCTGAATCACTGTCGTCGGCGACAGGGTCGACCGTATCGGCAGCGTAGACATTGTCTGACTCATCGTCATCGTCGGACGCGCTTCCGCCGACGTTGTGCACCACCGGATTCAACGCTTCAACCTGGCCCAGATCGTCATCAAAGTCAGCAGCTGCGTCGATTCCAAGACTCGCCGCGGAAACCCCGGCGAGGGACTGTGTGACAGCTTCGGTGACTGATTCGTCAGAGACCAGCCGAACAGGAGTTTCGTCAGATTCGGATTCGGCATGTTCAGCAACGTCGTCGCTATCGACCGCGTCGCCAGTTGCGACGCCGTCAGTTTCATCGTCGCGTTCCGTCGCTACACCGTCTGCGCTCGTTTCCAGCGCCACGGTTGAAGACTCGTCTGTACGGTCGACTGATTCGGACCGCGCCGCGGTCGATTCAACCTCCACTGTCGATGCGTCAGCCTTGTCGTCAACAGATTTTGCATCGCCTGATTTTTCTGCGGCGTTCTCGTCTTCGATACCCATCAGCTTGTCGATGGATTTTTTCGTCACCTTGGGTACCGCGGCCAGCTCTTCGTCAATTTCAGCCAGAGATTCGTTAATCTCTTCCTCGGCTGCCAGCCGTCGTTCTTCGATACGGCGATCTTCCTCGGCACTCAGGGCTTCTTCGTCCTCGTCGTCGGCATCAAGCGGGACACCGTCGGCATCAACGCCAATAACATCGGCCTCATGCCCTTCGCTATCGTCACTTTCCTCAATCGGCAAAGTGATATTCAGCTCCTTGGCGACTTCAGAGATATCTCGCGGCTCAAGCAGCGTCGGCAGATCCGACAGCGAGCGGAGATTGAAATACTCCAGAAATCCACTGGTCGTGGCGTACAGCGCGGGACGACCCGGCACGTCGCGATGACCCACCTGGCCGATCCACTCTCGATCCAGCAGTACGCGCATGATGTCCGAGCTGACGGCAACGCCTCGAATACCCTCGATGTCGCCTCGTGTCACCGGCTGGCGGTAAGCGATGATAGACAGCGTCTCAAGCAACGCTCGTGAATAGCGCGGTGGACGGGTGTCGCGCATTCGCCTCATCCACGGCGAATATCGATCACGGGTCTGAAACCGAAACCCCTTGCCGATCTGACAAAGCTCAACGCCACGGCCTTCACAGCCGTCTTCCAGAGTTTTCAGAGCGGCCTTGATCTCTTTCGATTCAGGGCGCCCCTCTTCCTCAAACAGGTTCTGTAACTTTCGCACCGACAAAGGCTCTTCAGAGGCCATCAACGCGGCTTCAACCACGTTTCTGATTTCGTCACTGCGTTCGGTCTGGACTGAGGCTTTACTCATGGTTATCGGCGGTGTTCTGTAGCGTTAAAGTTGCAGGGATAAAACTCGGTATCAACCGGCGAGATCATCCGGGTCTCGCTCAATCGCGGCATCCGCGCTCTCGCCGACATCGGCCGGGACCTCAGAGTCCACTTCTGCGGCGTCGACAGCAGACATGTCGGCGGGCATTCGATCATCGTCGATCAGCCCGACCATGGCGTCAGATCCGTCACGCATGACGGCAGCCGCGTTACGGGTCTCGACGGTAATCGGCTCAAACGGTCCGTCCTGGATGATGCTCAAGGACTGCTCCTTGAACAGTTCAAGAATCGCCGAAAAGCTCACGACCAGTCCCAGGCGACCTTCGGACAGATCAAAGAGGTCGATAAACCGCACCGCTGATTTGGTCTGCAGCGTTTCAAGAATGACCACCATACGTTCTCGAATCGACATGACTTCGCGGCCGATAGTGAACGACTTGTTGCGTGCAGCGATTTCAAGAACGTTCTGGAACGCCTTGACGAGATCACCAATCGCCACGTCCGGATCCGGAGCCTCGTAGTTTACGTCTTCAAATTTTGCTCGCCCGACAAAGATGTCGCGCTCAAGACGCGGCAGATCTTCAATCTCAAGCGCCACCGTCCTGAATCGTTCGTACTGCTGGAGCTGCTGTACCAGCGCGGTACGCGGGTCAATCTCTTCACCCTCAGGCAGTTCCGGGCGAGGTAGCAGCATGCGTGATTTGATCTCGGCGAGCGTCGCCGCCATCAGCATGTACTCGGCCGCGAGGTCGAGCTTCAATGCACGCATCATCTCGACGTACTGCATGTACTGCTCGGTGATTCTTGCCACCGGGATGTCGAGAATATTCAGATTCTGTTTGCGGATCAGCCAGAGCAGCAGGTCCAGCGGCCCCTCGAAGGCTTCAAGAAAAACCTCGAGCGCCTCGGGCGGGATATAAAGATCATCAGGCCATTCGGTGAAGTCTTCGCCGAGCACAATCGCTCGCCAGCGATCGCGCTCCGACGCGGCGGGATCAAACGCGACAATCTCTGCCTGGGAGCCGGCGACACTCGCCGCATCCGACCCGGGTGCGTTCACGTCGGCCGCGTCGTCGCCGGACGCGGTCGCCCCTGAAGCTTCCCGGTCATTTTCGTTACCCGACGTCATCATTGTACTTCTTGAACCATTTTGTGCTCGAGAGCGTCAGACCTAGCCGTAGTCGGTGCCAACAAACTCTCGCACCTCTTCCAGCGTTTCTTCTGCAACCTCACGCGCGCGTTCGTTACCGTCAGCGATAATGTTGCGCACCAGCGTAGGATCTTCGGTGTACTGCCTCGCACGCTCGCTGATCAACGCCTGTTCTTTAAGGATCTCATCAATGAGCGGCCCCTTGCAGTCAATACAACCGAACGCGGCCGATTTACAGCCTTCCTGCACCCAGGCGCGGGTGTCCTCGCTCGAATAGACCTCATGGAGCTGATAAACCGGGCATTTGGCTGGGTCACCCGGGTCGGTAAGACGCTTTCGCGCCGGATCGGTCGGCATCGCCTTGATGCCCTTTTCAACCCGTACCGGATCATCGCGCAATGCAATCGTGTTGCCGTAGCTCTTGCTCAT
>CALHMG010000286.1 GCA_938034705.1 uncultured Gammaproteobacteria bacterium | reverse complement strand
TTTTCTGTATCGATACATGCCCAAGCTTGAGCAGTATCTGCACTACAGGAATCTCGACGTAAGTTCGGTGAAGGAGCTGGTGAAGCGCTGGCGCCCGGATCTCATTGCCGGCTTTCATAAAAAGAACACCCACCAGGCGCTGGACGATATCCGCGAATCCATTGCGGAACTCAAGTACTACCGTGAACACTTCATTATTGATGAGCGTCCTGACTAGAGCGGTCTGCGCACTCGCTGTAAGAATTCCGTTGCGCGTATCTCAGGGCTGTTGCAGCGCCCAGTCGATGTGCTCGACGACCATGGCGGACGCAGTTTTGCGCTGCTGCTCCAGTTCCTGAATGGTCTGTGTGGTCTTGGGCGCGTTGCCGAGCGCAATCGCAATGTTGCGCTGCCATCGTTCATGACCGATGCGTCTGATGGCCGATCCCTCGGTCCTTTCGAGAAATTCAGATTCGGTCCACTTAAAAAGTTCTAACAGCGTTGTCGCGTCGAGGTTGTCCCGCGGCGCAAAGTCCGGCTCTTCGCTCGCTTGCGCAAAGCTGTTCCACGGGCACACCAGCTGGCAGTCGTCGCAGCCGTAGATTCGGTTGCCCATCGACGACCGAAACTCCTCAGCAATCGCGCCCTCGTGCTCAATCGTGAGATACGAAATACAGCGTCTTGCGTCGAGCTTGAACGGCGCCGTAATGGCATCGGTCGGGCATGCGTCGATACACGCGTGACAGCTGCCGCAGTGTTCGGTTGCAGGTGTGTCCGTTGGCAGGTCGAGGTCGGTATAGATCTCGCCCAGAAAAAACCAGCTGCCCGCACGCTTGTTGATCAAATTGGTGTGTTTGCCGATCCAGCCGAGGCCTGCCTTTTCGGCGAGCGGTTTCTCAAGCACGGGGGCGCTGTCGGTAAATACGCGATAGCCGAACCTGCCAATTTTTTCCTCGATATCGCGAGCGAGGGTTTGCAGCCGGCTGCGCAGGACCTTGTGATAGTCGCGTCCAAGTGCATAGCGCGAAACAAAGGCGGCTCCGGGGTCGTCCAGCACCTGATCCATGGGCTTTGCGTCGCCCGGCAGATAGTCCATGCGCACGGATATCACTCGAGTGGTGCCCGCCACCAGATCAGCGGGGCGCGAGCGTTTGGTGCCGTGGCGCTCCATCCACTTCATGGTGCCGTGCTGCCCCTCGTCAAGCCACGCAAGCAGCTGACTCTCGGCTTCGGATAAATCGGTATCAGTTATGCCTATTTGCGCAAAGCCGAGCTGCAGGGCACGCGACTTGATGAAGCTGGCGAGCTCCGAAGGAGTCGGTTGTCCGGAATTTTGTTCTGATTCATGCACAATAGCCGTATCATACAGGCCATGAACGAAGACCTGCATCAGGAAGGGAATCTCAAGCGAGCCTGGCCCATGTACGACGTGGCCGGAGCCCGTGCGGTTGAGGCCGCTGCGATTGAAGCGAAAGGCGACGGACATGGCTATACGCTCATGCAGCGTGCCGGTCAGGCGGCTGCCGATCTCGCTATCGAGCGCTGGCCTGCGCGCAAAACGGTTGCGATTTTCTGCGGCAGCGGCAACAACGGCGGTGACGGGTATGTCATGGCCGCGGCACTCGCTAAAAAGTCGGTCGACGTGACGATCTTTCAGATCGGGCAACCTTCGACCGAAGACGCAACGCGTGCCGCCAACGAGGCGCAGTCGGCCCAGGTCGAAATTCGACCTGTCGCAGATTTTGATCCAAAAAACTTCAAGCTTGTAGTCGACGGGATCCTCGGTATCGGTATGTCCCGTGCGCCCGAAGGCCCTGTTGCCGAGGCGATCGAAAAGATCAATGCAGCCGGCGTTCCTGTCTTTGCACTTGATGTGCCAAGTGGCGTCGACGCGAGTAGCGGTGCCGTGCCGGGTGTTGCGGTTGATGCCGAGGCGACATTGACGTTTGTTGTTTACAAGGTTGGGACGCTGACGGGCCCCGGGCGCCGTTACAGCGGCGACGTGTCGATCGACGAGCTACGGGTTTGGGTCGGCAGTTTCGACGCGGCCGTGCCTGTGGCAAGACTGCTTCGATTGCCTGCCGGTCGCTGGAAGCGATTTGAGCGGCGTGTTGACGTGCACAAAGGCGAGAACGGACACGTGCTGGTCATTGGCGGTGATTCCGGCATGGGTGGCGCCGTCCGGTTGAGCGCCGAGGCCGCGCTTCGAGCAGGTGCAGGGCTCGTGACGGTCGCAACGCGGGCTTCGAACATCGCACCTATTGTCAGCGCGCGTCCCGAGCTGATGGTTCACTCGGTCGATTCACCAAAGGATCTTCGCAAGCTCATTGACCGCGCAGATGTCATCGCTGTCGGACCCGGTCTGGGTCGCGGTGAATGGGGAGCCCAGCTGCTGGGCGCCTGTCTCGATCACGACAAGCCAATGGTCGTCGACGCCGATGCGTTGGCACTGCTCGCGGCGGCTCCCGAAAAGCGCGACAGCTGGGTGCTGACACCGCATCCGGGTGAAGCTGCGACGCTGCTTGGGGTCACGACCGCCGAAATCAATGCCGATCGTGTTGCCGCTCACCATGCGCTCACCGAACGTTACGGCGGGTTTGTAATCCTGAAAGGAGCCGGCACGCTGGTGAACGCCGCCAACGGCCAGCTCAAGCTCAGCCGTGCGGGTAACCCCGGCATGGCAACGGCCGGCAGTGGTGATGTGCTCACCGGCATCGTGGCGGCACTGCTTGCACAGAAAGTCGAGTCCGACTACGCGGTTGGCGGCGCCGTATTGCTGCATGCCGCGGCGGGAGATCTGGCCGCCGAAGACGGCGTGATCGGCATGGTCGCCGGAGATCTCATCGCGTCATTGCGCCAGGCGCGCGCGAACATGGTCGGTCGCAGCTGATATGAAGGGTCAGGTGGCGACGCCGGACGAATTGGAGGCATTCGGCGCAGAACTTGCCAGACGGGTGAGACCGTCCGACGTAATATTCCTGCATGGACCACTTGGTGCCGGGAAAACGACGCTGGTGCGCGGTATGCTCCACGCGATGGGTGTAGAAAGTGCAGTCACCAGTCCAACCTACACGTTGATCGAGCCGTACAAAGTCTCGCTGAAAGACGCAGAGACAGGTCACGAGGCAGGCGAGGGCACTGGTGAAGTCGACATCTGGCATTTTGATCTGTATCGCGTAGAGGACAGCGAAGAGTTGGAGTTAATGGGCGCAAGGGACTGTTTTTCCCCGAGCAGTATCTGTCTGATCGAGTGGCCGGAAAGAGGCCATGGTTTCCTGCCGCCTCCGACCGCCACCGTTGACATCCAGGTCGAGGCCGGCACAGGGATTCGGCAGGTTCGCGTGAGTTCAAGCGAGGCTCGACTGTCTTGATGATGCGCCTTTTGTTCCTGTTGATTGCCTTGAGCTGTACGCGCGTCGGTGCCGCTGCAGATCTCGAGGTTCACAACGTGCGGATCTGGCACGAACAGGATCTGACCCGGGTTGTTCTCGACCTCAACCAGAAGGCAGATTTTCATACTTTCTTTTTGCAGAACCCGCCGCGACTGGTGGTTGATCTGCCGCCCGGCAAGTATCGCGGCCCCACCATCAGCTCCCAGCTCACGGGTCAGTTTATTGACGGAATGCGGGTTGGGACGGGGCCTTCGGGCAACCTGATGCGTCTGGTATTTGATCTGCCCGAAGAGATCAACTTTACCGCAAGCGGTCTGCGTCCGGGCGACGGTCGCGGGCACCGCATCCTGATGACGTTCGAGCCTTTTGGCGGATCCCGGTCCTCTCTCGTTCAGTCACCGTCTGCCAAGTCGTCGACGCCTGCAGCGGTTGCCGTGACGCCGGCGATTACGCCTGCGCGACCTGCGTCGGATCCACCCACCGCCGCACCGGCACCTCAGGTACGTCAGCCCCAGGCAGAATCTGCACCCGCGCCGCCAAAACTGGCTCGCGGGGACGCCGT